>CAZYLX010000567.1:0-3059 GCA_964648595.1 uncultured Acidimicrobiaceae bacterium | reverse complement strand
TGCAGCGCCGGCGCAGGTTGTGATGTTGAACGGTGGTGAGGAGGACAACAACGCCTTCTTGTTCCGTGATGGTTACAACGAGACGGTTGAGGCTCGGGTTGCCGACGGCAGCTGGGCACTGGTTGCTGATCAGTTCACGCCGGGTTGGGACAATGCCGAGGCGTTGTCGTTGATGGACCAGATCCTGGTCGCTGCTGAGAACAACGTGAACGGTGTGTTCGCGGCGAACGACGGTATTGCCAACTCGGTGATTGCTTCGTTGGAGAACGCTGGTCTGGATCCGACGACGATCCCGGTCAGTGGTCAGGACGCAACGACGGCTGGTCTCCAGAACGTGTTGCTCGGCAAGCAGGCGATGACGGTGTACAAGCCGATCGCTGCCGAAGCTGCTGTTGGTGCGCAACTCGCGTTGGCGCTTCGCGCTGGCGAGTCGGTCACCGATCAGACCGGTGATTTCACGATCATCGGTATCGATGGTGAGGGCAAGCCGACGGCTTCGCCTGATGGTGCTGTGCCCTACATTGCTCTGGTGCCGATTGGAGTGACCGTCGAAAACATGCTGGAGACGGTCATCGCTGACGGCCACCGCACGATCGAGGAAATCTGCACCGGCGTCGTCGCCGAAACAGACTTCTGCGTCGCAAACGGCTAGATCTAGGTCATCCGGACCGACGACCGGTCTGGACGGCGCATCACCGAGACGTGTGGGCATCCCCGGTTGGGTGCACCAATTCCCTACCAGCGGATGCCCACACGTCAGTAACCAAGGGGAACGGGATGATGGGGAGCCGCAATGACAGTGACTGAAGGCGATGCGGATACACCGCTGCTGAAGTGTGAAGGTGTGTCGAAATCGTTCGGCGCTGTCAATGCGCTGTACAAGGTCGACTTCGAGGTCCACGCCGGTGAGGTGATGGCGCTGGTCGGCGACAACGGCGCCGGCAAGTCGACCTTGATCAAAGGGATCGTCGGGATCTACCCGTTCGACGAGGGCCATACCGAGTTCGCCGGAAAGGCGGTCAAGATCCACGGCCCGAAAGACGCCGCCGATCTCGGGATCGAGGTCGTTTACCAGGACCTCGCACTTGCCGACAACCTCGACGTCGTCGCCAACATGTTCCTCGGTCGGGAGGTCACGAAGAGTGGCATGCTCGATGAGGTCGCCATGGAAAAGCGGGCCCAAGAAACGTTGCAGGGCCTGAAGGTGACGACACTCCGCTCGGTGCGCCAAACCGTCGCCGGCTTGTCCGGTGGCCAGCGCCAGGCGGTTGCCGTCGCCAAGGCGGTGATGTGGGGTGACTCGAAGATGGTGATCCTCGACGAGCCGACCGCGGCCCTCGGTGTCGCTCAGACTCGTCAGGTGCTCGACCTCGTCGGCCGCCTGGCTGAGCAGGGCTACGCAGTGGTGCTGATCTCTCACAACCTGCACGACATCTTCGAGGTGGCCGACCGGATCACGGTCCTACGCCTCGGACAGCAGGTAGGGGTATTGGATCGACGAGCCTCGACACAACAAGACGTGGTCCATGCGATCACCGCCGGTGAGATGAAGTTCGTGCCGGGGATGGACGAGGAGATGGTGTCATGAGCGAACACCGTGACGCGTACGACGGCGACGCCGCTGCGGCGACAACCGCGACGAAGTCGGGCACGTCGCCGAGGACAGCCGGGTTCGCGGCGCCAACTGACGGCGTCGGCGACTACCTCCGTCGGCGTTGGGACGCCGTCAAATCCGGTGAGTTGGGCACCCTGCCGATCATCTTCGGGTTGATCGTCATCGTCCTCATCTTCGGCACGCTCGAAGACCAGTTCCTGTCGGCTCGTAACTTCACGAACCTGTTGCTCCAGATGGCGCCGGTGGCGGCGTTGGCAATGGGCATCGTGTTCATCCTCCTGATCGCCGACGGTGAAGTCATCACGATCGATCTGTCGGTCGCTTATGTGGCAGCCGTCGGCGGCGTCGTGATGACCTTGCTTCAGCGTCCGGGCGATCCGGGTTGGCCATGGTGGGCGTGCATCCTCGGAGCGGTCGCTGTCACGACTGCGATCGGCTTGCTGCATGCGCTGATCATCACCAAACTCGGCGTGCCATCGTTCATCACGACACTGGCCGGGTTCCTCGTGTGGTCTGGTGTGGTCCTGATTCTGACGACGCAGTTCTCGACCGCCGGCACGATCCGGATCGAGGACGAGCGGCTGGTCGACATCGCCAACAACTTCCTGTCCGAGGGCGTCGGTTGGGCAATCGCCGTGTTCGTCATTGTCGCCTACGCCTTCACGCAGTTGAATACCCTGCGGGCCCGCAAGGCCAGAGGACTCGACACCAAACCGATCGAGATCGTCGCCGCCCAGATCGCCTTCCTGACGCTCGTGATCCTGACCGCGACCTATGTCGCCAACTCGGATCGTGGGGTCCCACAGATCACGATCACGCTTGGCGTGTTCGTGGTGTTCTGGACGTTCATCACAACGAAGACCACCTTCGGCCGTCACATCTATGCCGTCGGCGGCAGCCCTGAGGCCACGCGTCGTGCCGGCATCAGTGTCGACAACATCCGCATCGCTGTGTTCGCGATCAACGGTTTCATGGCCGGTGTCGGTGGCGTCATCCTTGCCTCCCGTCTGCGCTCGGTGGCCACGAACACCGGCGGTGGCAACCTGCTGCTCAACGTGATCGCCGCAGCGGTGATCGGTGGCACGAGCCTGTTCGGTGGCTCCGGACGCGTCGTGTCGGCGATCTATGGGGCGCTCGTGATCACCTCGATCACGAACGGGATGGACCTCCTCGGCCTCAATTCGGGAACAAAGTTCATCGTCACCGGGCTGGTACTGCTGGCAGCCGTGCTGGTCGACTCGATCTCGAAGCGACGGCGGGCCGCCCGCGGCCTCACCTGACATGGGTCACGATCCGTCCGGTCCGCAACAGCGGACCGGACGGTCGTGGCGACTTGTCGCCGCAGTTGCGTTTGCCACGTTCGGCGTCGCGGCGTGTGCCACCGACGGCCCACCAGTCGCGGTTGGCGCCGATCTCGATCGGCCCGCGATGCCGTCGATGGATC
>CAZYLX010000566.1:0-3066 GCA_964648595.1 uncultured Acidimicrobiaceae bacterium | reverse complement strand
CGGAGAAGGTGCCCCCGACGGGGATCACGATCAACGATCTCTCCGTCTCCCAAGGGGTCCTCGCGGTAGGCCTGGAAGAAGACGGAGCGATGGAGGTTCCCGATGTCGAAGACATCGGCTGGTACCGCCACGGTGCAGTTCCTGGCCGGCCGGGCGCAACCGTCTTTGTTGCCCACGTGTGGTGGGGCGACAGTCCCGGCCCGTTCTCCCAGCTCGGCCAACTGGAGCCAGGCGCCCAGATCGAAGTCGAAGTTGATGACACCGTTCACAACTACGTCGTCACCGAACGCACCATGTATGACAAGGACTCCCTGCCGGGCTCGCTCTGGCGAAACACGGGCCCAGAGACCCTGGTGCTCATCACCTGTGGCGGGACGTTCGACTACACAACGAGGAGCTACGAGCAGAACATCGTCGTCCTGGCTGTCCCGGCAAGCGAGGTACCCGACTCAGCCTTGGCGTCATGATCGATCGCCAGCTTCCAGACCGACGTCGGTGGGGGAGCAGTCAAGCGCGCCGACCGGTCAGAGTTGTTGTCGTCGGGCGAAGAAGATCAGCTCGAACTTCACCCGGGTGAACCGTGGGCAAAGCCTGGCGATAGTGCTTCGGACCGAGAAGTATCTGACCTGGCCGACCCGGGTTCTGCCAAGGGGTGGCTGTCCTTCGACGATGGTTTTGGGAGATTGATGGCTGTCCAACTGCGAGGTACCGATGACCGCTGACGAAAGCCAGGCGAGCGAGACTGCTGGGATTCCTCGGGGGCTGAACGTCCTCCTCACCGTTGCCGCAAGCTTCGTACTCGTCGCTGGACTGAGAGCGTTCTCCGGAACCGTTGGCCCGATGTTCCTTGCCGCCGTGGTCGTCGTCGTCCTCGCTCCTGTTCAGGGGGCATTGACCCGGAGGGGAGCGCCGAGTTGGGCTGCGATGGCGGGCCTTCTGGTGGCGTCCTTCGGAGTCATCGTCGCGATCCTCGGGAGCGTGGCGTGGGCTGCGGTCGAACTGGTTCAGCTGCTCTCCGGAGAAACGTACGAGAGCCAGCTGTCCGAGACACAAGCCGATCTCGCCGACCTCGCCGATCAATTCGGCGTCACCGGGGCCGACCTCGACAGCATCGTGGACGGCATCGATCTCAGCTCGGCCGCCGGGCAACTGACGTCGGCTCTGTCAGGCGTTGTCGGCGTTCTGAGCACCCTCGGCCTGATCATCCTGATGTTGCTCTTCGTGGTCATGGATGCGTCGAAGTTCAGCCGTGCCCTCGCTGCGGTAGCCGCAGACAAGCCAGACGTGGTCGAGGGCCTGCGCAACTTCGCCGCTTCCACTCGTTCGTACTTCGTCGTGGCCACGGTCTTCGGCCTGATCGTCGCCGTCTTGGACGTGGCTGCCCTCTTGATCATGGGGATACCGCTCGCACTCGTCTGGGGAGTGCTCTCGTTCATCACCAACTACATACCGAACGTCGGATTCATCCTGGGGCTCGTTCCCCCAGCGCTGCTCGGGTTCTTCGAGGGTGGTTGGCAGCTGGCGCTTTGGGTGGTCGTGGTCTACAGCGTGATCAACGTGATCATCCAGTCGGTCATCCAGCCGAGGTTCGTCGGTGACGCCGTCGGTCTCTCGGCGACCCTGACCTTCGTTTCGCTCATCTTCTGGGCATGGGTGATCGGCCCACTGGGCGCGCTGCTGGCCGTGCCCCTCACGTTGTTGGTGAAGGCCTTGTTGGTGGACATCGATCCAACGACGCAATGGGCAGCGCCGCTGATCTCTCTGGGCTTGCCGGCGGAATCCGACCCGGACACAGACGCCGCCAGCGACAAACCGGCCGATACCGTCTGAATCACGCGTGGCGACACTGCCGATTTCTGACCCTACGGGATGCCCGGGATGTCCGAAGAACCAACCGAGGATGATACGGATCCGCCCGCCACTGCGTGGGGCACGTACAGTACGCAGGTCCTCGTGGGCTTGAGCCTTGCCGTTGTCGGACTCGGAACGGTTGTCTACCGGTACCTCGAGGACTGGGGTTGGGTGGATTCGCTCTATTTCAGCGTGATCACCTTGACGTCGGTCGGCTACGGCGATCTCGCTCCATCGACCTCTGGCTCGAAGCTCTTCACCGTGTTCTACATCCTCACCGGACTCTCCCTGCTCGGGGCCTCGCTGAACGAGATCATGAAGCGACGCGGTCGAACGCGCGCCGCGAAGAGAGCCGCACGTACGTCGTGATCGGGCGAACCTGGGGGCTGCGAGAACGCGTCGCCTCAGGCTTCGCCGTCGTGCGGGAGGCGGGAACGCTCTTCTTCGAAGATCGGGCGAAGCGACTGAGCGCCGGGTTGGCGTACTACGCCCTTTTCGCGTTGGTCCCAACGCTCCTGCTGTCGGTGGGAGTCGCCGCTGCCATCGTTGGGAAAGAGGCCGCGGCCGGTGAGCTGGCCACCCAGATGTCCGACGTTCTCGGTGCCGACGCGTCACAGCAGCTCGAGGACTCGATCGCGTCGCTGTGGACGTCGACGAATCGGTCGAGCTTCGCTCTGTTCGGCATCGTCGCCGTCGTGTACTCGGCGTCGGTGTTGTTCGCGGCATGGCGCGACACCATCGAACTCATCTGGGACGTTCCGTACCACGCAAGTCTCGAGCGCACGCTCCGGACCCGGGCCTTCGCCGTGCTGGTTCCGATCGGAATGGGCTTGTTGTTGGCAGCAAGCATGATCTTGCAGAGCCTGCTGACGTTCGTCGAAGAATTGGTCGGGTCGGGCTTGCTCGACGCGACCCTGCGCTCAGCGAGCGCAATGCTTCAGACCGTTGTGGCTGTCCTGGCGCTCAGCGTCTTGTACCGACGATCGGCAAGGAACACCCATCCGGCTTGGCATCGCGTCTGGCCCACGGCCGTTTTGGTGGTGCTGGTTCTCGACATCGGATATTGGGGGTACGGACTGTATCTGCGGTTCGTCGGGAGCAGCAGCGTCACCGGCGCGGCCAGTAGCGCGGTCCTCGGACTATTGGTCGTGTATTACAGCGCCCAGGTCCTGCTGTTCGGCGCCGAGCTGATCCAGGTAACCGGTCGGCACGAGC
>CAZYLX010000565.1:0-3073 GCA_964648595.1 uncultured Acidimicrobiaceae bacterium | reverse complement strand
TGAATGCGTCATCGACCAATCCTGTGGTGTCTTTCGCTTTCGGAACGTGGATGGACACGATGTCTGACGACGCCAGGAGCTCGTCCCTGCTGTCGAGCAGACGAACCCCGGTGCTCCTGATTCTCGCGAGTGCGGTTTCGCTGCGGCCGGGTCGACGTTCCGCTTGGACGATCAGGTCGAACGCCTTCGCCCGCTCGGCGACAGCGAGCCCGATGTCGCCGAGACCGATGATCGAAAGGGTCTTGCCCGCCAGCCCGTCAGCCTTCGTGTAGCGGGCCTTGTTCCAGACGCTGTCGCGCAGGTCGGCGGCTCCATCTGCGATGTGGCGATCGATCGCCAAGAGGAGTCCCATCGTGAGCTCGGCGACGGCGATTGCGTTTCGTCCCGGCACGTTGCACACATAGACGCCAGCCTCCGAGGCCGTGGCCTTGTCGATGTTGTCGGTGCCTGCGCCAGCCCGCACCACCATGGCGAGCTTCCCGCCGGCGGTGATGGTCTCGGCGGTGACCTTGGTGCTCCGAACGACGAGAATCTCGGCATCGTCGATCGTCGTTGGCAGTTCATCGGCCGACAATCCAGGGTCGACGCGGCACTCGTGACCAGCCGCTTCAAGCGCCGTGACGCGGGCGGGATCTACCGCGTCGGCGAACAAGATTTTCATGGGTACTCCTTGGTGAAGCCCGGTGACGGCCGAGGCGGCCAGCGAGGTCAGGGAGGCAGAGACTAGGTGCCAGACATCTGGCCGGACAAGGCCTGGTCGAGATCTTCCCAGAGGTCTTCGACGTGCTCACAGCCCACGCTGAGCCGGCACAACGTTGGTGGAACGTGTTCCTGGCCGACCAACTTGGCCCGGCGTTCGATCAAGGATTCGATTCCGCCCAGGCTGGTTGCCGGGGTGATCAGGCGCAGCCGGGTGAGGCGTACGTCGGTGCTCGTGTCCGAGCCCCGCATCTCGAAGCTGAGCATGGCACCTGGGCCGGCCAATGTCGCCCGCGCCAGCTCGTGGCCGGGGTCGCTTGCCAACCCGGGGTAGTGCACCGCGGTGACCTGGCGATGATCGGCCAGTCGCTTTGCCAGCGTCGTTGCCGAGGCTTGCGAGCGTTCGAGCCGAATGGGCAACGTCCGCAAGCCGCGGAGGGCGAGATAGGCCTCGAGCGCCCCAGGGGTGGCCCCGTGGTACGTGCGGTGGCGGTCGATCGGGGCGACTGCTTCCTCCGATGCAGCCGTCACGATCCCGCAGAGGAGGTCGGAGTGGCCACCGATGAACTTGGTTGCGCTCTGGATGCTGTACGTGGCGCCAAGAGCGAGCGGTTGTTGCAGGAGGGGAGTGGCAAAGGTGTTGTCCACCGCAGTGACGACGCCGAGGCTCGCTGCCGCGGCGCAGATCGTCGGCAGGTCGGCGATGTCGAGCATTGGATTCGATGGCGATTCGAGCCAGCACAAATCAGCACCGGGCAGCGCATCGAGCCAACGCTGGGTGTCAGCCGTTGGCAGTCGTTCGAGAATCCAGCCCTGTCGCGCTTCGCCATCCGCGGCCAGGATGGCGACGCCCTGGTAGCAGTCCTCGGGAAGCAGGACCCTTGCGCCAGGGCGCAGCTGACCGAGCACGCTGGCCACGGCCGCCATTCCTGAACTGAAAGCGATCGAGACGCCCCCCTCGAGGACGCCAACGGCCTCTTCGAGAGCGGTCCACGTAGGGGTCGAGTCGCCACGGGCATACTCGGGCCCCGCGCCGCTTGCGTAGCTCGAGGCGAGTGTGATCGGGGTGTTGATCGGTTCACCAGGCCGATGCGGTCGCCCCGCAGTGATCGCCAACGTCTCGAGCCGCTGGCCCTCCGTTGATTGCCGATCGGTGTTCTGGTCGGGGCGATGCGATGCCATGGCGGCAGACTAGAGGCCGTGACTCCTCCTCAAGCAGACGAATCGCCGCTCATGGCCAAGGTCATCACCGCATCCGACGGTGTCATCGCCGGAACACGAGAGGATCGATCCGGTGCCGCCGTGCAGCAGCACCTCGAAGCGGCTGGTTGGGAGGTGGTCGACCGTCGGGCCATCGCCGACGGTGTCGGGTCGGTTCGCGACACGCTGATCGAGTTCTCGGAAGACTTCAACGGGCTGATCGTGACAACAGGTGGCACAGGGTTCGGCCCGCGCGACCTCACGCCAGAGGGCACTCGTGAGGCCATCGAGCGGGAGGCCCCTGGCCTCGCCGAGGCCATGCGGTTGTGCAATGCCGATGGCCTGGGCCGGCTCAGCCGAGCAATTGCCGGTACCCGAGGCGCGGCCCTGATTCTGAACACACCGGGATCCACCTCAGGAGCGGTCGAGACGTTGTCTGCTGTGTTGGATGTCTGCCCTCACGCCGTCGACCTTCTGGCCGGTGGTCGACCGCACTGATCAGGGGGTACTGATCAGCCTGTACTGATCAGGAACGGCTACTCGACGATGGCGTCGGTGGGCAGCGCCACGATCCCAGTGGCGCCGAGCTCCCGGAGATCCGACAAGCGAGCCCACAGATCAGCGCGATCAACAACGATGTGGGCAGCAACGAGATCGTCGCGGCCGGACAACGGCAGCACGGTGGGCGCGGCCAGCCCTGGGAAAACCTCTCCGAGTGCATCAACACGGTCGCTCGGAAGGTGCAGCATCACATACTGAGTTCTGCGGGCCGCCAAGGCCGCTTCGATGCGTAGCTGGAGATCGGCGATGACGGGCGGAGCATCGGTTGTGGTGGCGAAGATGGCTTGGCAGCTGTGAGCGACCTCGACCACATGCATCCGGTTTCGGGTGAGGCTTCCACCGGTCTCGCGTAGATCGACGATGGCGTCGGCCATCCCGACGGCGCAGACACCCTCCAACGCTCCGCCCATCGACACGACGTTGACGTCGTCGACACCCATGGATTCGAACCAGCGGGTGGTCCAAGCAGGAAGGTGGGTCGCTACGGTGGCCCCGGAGAAGTCCTTGGCCGACTCATACGAACTGTCGTCGCGGCAGGCCAGAACGAGGTCGGACCGGGAAAACCCAAGATCGATTGATGACATTCAAAGATGGATTTCTGATGCAGTTTTTT
>CAZYLX010000564.1:0-3074 GCA_964648595.1 uncultured Acidimicrobiaceae bacterium | reverse complement strand
TCCGCCGCCGTGATCCCGTCGGTCGTCCACGTTGATGGTGATGGCACGGTCCTGGTGGGTTCGGCAGCCGAGCGGCGAGCCATCAGCGATCCTTCCGGCGTCGCTCGAGAATTCAAGCGACGTTTCGGCGATCCGCAACCTCTGATTCTGAGCGGCACCCCGGTATCGGCGAACGATCTCATGCTCGAGGTGGCCGAGTCCCTCGTCAGCATCGCAACCGACCAGCTCGGTTCCGCTCCGACCGAGATCGTTGTCTGCCACCCTGCAAACTGGGGTAGCTACAAGGTCGGACTCTTGTCTGACACGCTGGCCAATTCATCGCTTGCCCCGCATCGGCTGATCTCGGAACCCGAGGCCGCGGCGATTCACTACGCTTCCCAGGAACGAGTCGGTGACGGCGAGGTCATCGCTGTCTACGACCTCGGCGGAGGAACCTTCGACGCTGTCGTTCTCCGGAAGACCTCGGACCAGGCCAGCGGATGGGAACTCCTCGGTGAACCTCGAGGCATCGAGCGACTCGGCGGCATCGACTTCGACGTTGCCGTGCTGCACCACGTGATCGATGTGCTCTCACTCGATCTCGACACGTTCGACTCCGAAGATGCCGCGAACCAAACGGCGATGTTCCGGTTCCGTGGTGAATGCCGAGAAGCAAAGCATGCCCTCTCGTCAGACGTCACCGCGACCGTGCCTGTTCTACTCCCCGGCTACAACGAGACCGTTCGCATCACGAGGCGAGAGTTCGAGGCTCTGATCGATCCAGCGATCAGCCGCACAATCGACACGCTGGAGGTCGCGATCACCACCACCGGGCTCGAGTTCGACGCAATCGATCGTGTGCTGTTGGTTGGTGGATCGACCCGCGTTCCCCTCGTGGCGGAACGTCTCGCTGCTGCCACCAATCGACCCATCAAGAGCGACGCTCATCCAAAACATGCGGTGGCGTTGGGCGCAGCAGCGTTGTCCGGTCTCGCGACAGCCACGACCGCTGCCCCACCGGCAGCTGATGCCCCGATCCCGCCGTTGGACAGGCCGGAACAGGAGGCATCTGACCGCTCGCAGCCCGAATCGAATGCTCCAGAACCAACCGTGCCGGCTTCGCCCGGTCCAACCAAGACTGCGGCGCCCAGTCACACCGATCTCTACAATCTGCCCCACATCGACGAGGAGCCCCTTCCTGATTTCATGAAGGGTCGAGCGGCCGGAGCAGCAGCGGTCGCGTCAAGCACTGCCGGGGCATCGACGCCACGGCCTGAGGCCCGATCTGGACCATCACAGGCCGCTTCGACTCCGGTCGACCCTCCGTCTCTACCACCGACGATGCCTGCCGATACGCGACAGCCGCCAACATCGCCAACGAACGTCGGGCCCGTGGTCATCGACGAGCAGCTTTTCACCAAGCGTCGATCGGGCGGCCTCGTGTTCCTCGTCTCGTTCATCGTGGTTGCCGTCGCGCTGACGATTGTCTTGTTCCTGATCGATGGAGGGGACGAGATCGCAGCTCCCGCCGATGACACAGCATCAACGACTGCGCCGGAGAACGACGACCAAACGACGTCCACCGTCGATGAAACGCCCACCTTCGAGACGAGCTGCTCCTCCGCTCAACTACCCGATCCCGATGTCCGATACCGCGTCACGATGATCCCCGACACCTTCGACGAGCCGACCCTCAACGGCAGGAACGTTCCGAGCACCGTCTCGTTCAATGATGTGGCGTCCCGCCCAATCACCGCGTTCGCGGAGTTCAGTGAGCTCGAGCTCACCTACACCGGTTGCGAGGTGGCCGAGAACGGTCGGGTCTGGTGGGCCGTTTCGTACACCGGACCAGACGTCGCCGGCGGCACGTTCAGCGGCATCGTGTGGTCGTCGACAAAGTTCATCGAGCCGATCCCGGCCTGACTCGGTCTCACTCGAGGTCGTTGACCGCCTGCTCCCAGTGCATGTTGAGCTCAGCGGCCTTCTGCTTGGCCGAGTCGAACGTGGCGAGGAGACGTTTCATCTCATCCGGGTTTTCGTAGATGTCCGGATCGGCCAATTGTTTCTCGAGACCCGTGACCACTTCTTCTGCTCGCATGACCTGGCGTTCGAGTCGCTCGACGTGTTTGCGCTGGTCTCTCGTGTTCCGACTCTTGTCGTTCCTGGCCTCGGCTTCCGCCCGCTTGTCCGCTTTTCGCTGGTCCGACACCCGTTTGCCAACAGGCGATGATGATGCAACACGCGAACTGGTCGAGGATCGCTCGCTCGACGGGGTGAGCACATGCTCCTCCACGTCGCGATGTTGGGTCACCTGACCATCACGGACCTCGACCAAGGCATCGACCGTGTTGCGAATCAGATACCGGTCGTGGCTGACGAGCAACACGGTGCCCGGATAGGCCTGCAGCGCGTCCTGGAGGACGTCGCAGCTCGGAATGTCGAGGTGGTTGGTCGGCTCATCGAGGATCAGCAGATTCACCGGGTTGCACATGGTTTCTGCCAGTGCCAGCCGAGTGCGTTCACCGCCGGAGAGATCGGCGACCTTTCGGTCGACGGCATCGCCAGAGAACCCGAAGGAGCCGAGCACGGTTCTGGGCTGACGATTCTTCGGTTGCTCACCGACTTTCATCAGGAACTCGCCGTACACCGTCTTCTCCATGTCGAGCGCGTCGACCTGGTGCTGGGCGAAGTAGGCAACATCCACGTTCGATCCGAGCGTCACCGAGCCCTTCGACGGTGACAACTGGCCGAGGATGGCCTTGAGCACCGTGGACTTGCCGGCACCGTTCGGACCGATCAATGCCACCTTGTCGCCCCGCTCGACGACGAGGTTCGCTCCGGTCACCACAGGGGCGTCGCTGCCGTAGCCGATGTCGGCGTCGTCGATCTCGATGACGACTCGTGCCGACCTCCGAGGCTCGGGGAACGCGAACTTGAGCTTGAGCTCCTCGATTTCAGGGACCTCGATCTTCTCCAACTTCTCCAAGGTCTTGAGCCGGCTCTGCACCTGTTTCGCCTTGGTTGCCTTGTAGCGGAACCGGTCGACGAACTTCTCGACATGGGCCACCTTGCGGGCTTGACTGGATGCTGCAGCT
>CAZYLX010000563.1:0-3082 GCA_964648595.1 uncultured Acidimicrobiaceae bacterium | reverse complement strand
CCTTCCAGTGCGGCAAGATCGCCATGCCCTTCGCCCCTGATCCACACAAGTTTGCCCGATGCGCCCTCAAGCAGGGCGATGGCGCCGTCGGCATCACCTGCCCGTACCGCATCGGAGAAGTGCCCGATCTCACTGTCTTCACCGACTCGGAAGCCCTTGACGAGGACAGTCACATGTCGGGCGATCGAAGGTGAGGATGGAGCATCACTCTGCCCCGCGGGGCCCACGATGTCTGCGAGGACAGTGCCTGCTTCGATCGATTCGAGCTGATTCGGATCGCCGACGAGCACGACCGAAGCATCATCCCTCACCGCTGACAAGAGCCGGGCGGCGAGCGGGAGCGACACCATCGACATCTCGTCGATGATGACGAGGTCGTGTGGAAGCCGATTGTCTCGGTTGTGCCGAAACTGGCCACGGGCGGGGTGGTAACCGAGGAGTCGGTGGATAGTCATGCCTTCGACACTGAGCAGCCGCTCTCCCGCCTCGCCTTCGAGACGGTCTGCTCGCTCGGCGATCGCTTCGCCGAGCCGGGCAGCGGCTTTCCCGGTCGGCGCGGCGAGGGCAACGAGCGGGAACGGCTCGTCGCTTTTTGCGAGTGCCGACAACATGGCTGCGATCGTGTGGGTCTTCCCCGTACCGGGTCCACCGGTCATCACGGAAATGCTGTCGGTGAGAGCGAGTGTGGCTGCGGCAATCTGTTCGTCTGGAACCTGATCGTTGCGGTCCTTGAGGGCCTCGTCGAGGTCGGCTTCGATCCCCGAGGCGAGAGGCATCGACGCCTCATCAGCTCGATCCGTGATGAATTCGGCGACGAGATCCTCATAGGCGTGGTACCGCTGGAGGTAGAGCCGATCTTCATCGAGAACGAGTGGCTCATCACCGTGGCCGTCTCCAACCAGGGAGCTCCCGGCTACTGCACTTGTCCAGGCTTCCGTCTCCGGCCACTCGAGCATCTCGATCGCCGTGTCATCATGACCCTCTGCGACGACGGCGTCCGACTGTGATGCGAGCCTGATGCAGACGTGGCCGTGGCGAGTGCCGCGAACAGCGAGCGCCGCTGCAAGGAGTACGTCGCCGTCGTCCTCTCCGAGCAACCTCCCGATCGTCTTCGCCGAAAGCACATCCAAGGGCTTGAGGATTCCGGCATCGTTGAACTCGGCGAGTAGTCCGTCGGCACCGATCACGAGATTCGGATCGCCGGCGGCTGCACGTACGCGGTCGAGCGCGGTCATGTGCGCTTCCCTTCGGCGAACCGTCGGCTGAGTTCGATGATCACTTCGGCCGGAGGATTCCATCGGAAGACACCGCAGCGCTCTCCGTCACGATTGGGAGTGTCGGCACCGATCATGCCCCGAATGAACAGGTACATCGAGCCACCGAGATGCTCGTGGGGGTCGTAGTCCGGGAGTCGCTGTTGCAGGTAACGATGTAGCGCCACCTGGTAGATGAGCGACTGGAGGATGTAGTGGCTGTCCGCCATGACCTTGCGCATTGGACCGATGGCGTAGTCGGTGACGGATGGCGTCTCCGCACGCATCGGCAGCGTGTTCGTCTTGTAGTCCATGGTCACATAGCGCTCCACTCCATCGGCGCTTTGCATCTTCGCCGTGAGATCGATGGCTCCGGTGAGGTAGCCGCGGAATCGATAGCCCGGGAGAGCGTCGAGCAGAGCGGCGTAGCCCAGATGAGGGTCATCGCTCGGGAGATGCTGCCGCAGCACGTCGGCGATATCGCCCAGGTTCATCGCCCGTCCCACTGTGCGAACGGGGAACTCGAACCGCATCTCGTCAAGCGTCTGGTGGTGCGGCAAATCCCTCAGTCGGCTTGCTTGCGCACCGGGTCCGAGCGGCGTCTCGATTGCGCCCACCATGCCACCCACGAGGGCGTCGACGTCGAGATCCCATGATCCCCGCAGGATCGCCTCCCCGACCTCTGCTCGCACCGTACGTTCGAGGTCCGTGGAGTCGAAGGCGATGTCTTCAAAGACGCTGTGAACCAGTGTTCCGAATGCGGCGCCTCGGGGCAGGTCCGCCATCGGAAGCGACGCTTGTGGCACCGGCGCTTCTTCGGGTTCCGCGTCAACCGTTTCATCCTCGCGGTCGGGCTCGTCGTCGGTGTCACGGCCTCCGGCGATCGGGTGGCCGGGAGACAGCGACGTGAACGAGGCTCGCCGCCACTCGTGGTCAAGACGGCGGTCAAACTCGGCAGCGGACAGCACCGGCTGCTTCTCCGCGGATGGTTCGTACCGCTCGATATCCGGAATCTCGCGAACTGTCTGTAGCTCGATCGTCCCACCCGACTTCTCCTCGAGCCAGGACAGATCGAAGGGCTCGGCGCTCTCAGGTATGCCTCGGGTGAGGAGTTCGTGGATCTTCGTTTCCTCAACGAGGCTGCCTTGATCGAGCCACCAGACCATCAGACGATGCTTCGCTCGTGTAAGAGCGACGTAGAGGCTGCGGCTCTCTTCAGCGACGTTCTTCTCCATTGCCCATGCGCGGTGGTCATCAATGCCCGGAGACGTGTCGCCTCCCACATCAACAAGACGATGTCTGGTTCCATCATCAGCAAGCTCGTTGAAGACAGGGATGTCATCTTCTGTCGGCTTTCTCCCATCCCAGAGGAATGGGCAGAGGACGATCGGGTATTCCAGGCCCTTCGCACCGTGGATGGTGCTCACCTGAACGGCATCGGCATCGGTCTCAAGCCGCCGCTGCCTCGCTTCTGATTCCTCTCCGCTCCCCTCACTCCCAGCGTCGCGAATCGCATCCTCGAGCCAAGCGAGCACGGACCTGAGTGGCGACTCGCTCCAAGCGGTCTGCATCGCCTCGGCGATGTGCATCAAGTCGGTCATGAAGCGCTCTCCGTCCGAGCGGTTCAGAACCCTCTCAACCAGGCCGGTCCGGCGGGCAAGGTCCCCAACGAGCGCGGAAACGCCCTCGCTCGCGAGCAACGCACTCCAGCGCTTCATATCCTGCTGAAGTTCGATCGTGGCATCGTCGCCGAGCTCGGCAACCTCCGCCAGATCCATCCCGACAAGGAGCCCAGAGGCGGAATACCGCACTACGTTTGACTGACCGGA
>CAZYLX010000562.1:0-3084 GCA_964648595.1 uncultured Acidimicrobiaceae bacterium | reverse complement strand
TTGGGGATTGAAGACCAAAATTGGACCTGTAACTGTACCAGATAGCGAGGAAGATGTTGGTAAGGTTGGTACTGAAGAAGTTTTATTAACTGATGTTTCTGTACCCCACCGAATCCATCTATCCTATAGTAATACAAACGCCGGAAGCATACCGGTGCATTGACGGATGGGACCTTATTAATAAGGAGAAGGCGTCCGGCAGTTCTATCGTTCGCTGTCATGTCTTTGAAATCGAAAATAATTCCGAAACAGAGCTTGCAATTCGTAAGGTTTCCATCCGGATCAAGCCTCAAGGAGGTACGTGTTCGTACCCTGAAACCATACGTAATTGTCGGCTCCTGGCTAACATAATTATGGATGAGAAAGATGACCTGGTTATCTTTTCCCATGGTGGCGCCAGAAAAGGTGGCTGTTTTACAAACAATCGTGAGGATGACCTGCGAGAGATTCTTGTGGAGCGACTGGGTAAAAGCCGAACAACGATCAACACCTATCTTAATCAAAGCAGGTACCTGAACAATGATACTTTCAATGCTTTGATTACTGCTGATATTGGCAAACAGTTTTTCGAAAGCTGTCGTGTCAATAAACGGTTGTTGATCAAAAATATGGAGAGCGATGGGGCTGACGCAGGGTCGCCTTCGATGAGGAACGCGGCGTAGAACGCGAACTCGGTGCCCTCGGTCACCTGCGCGTCATAGAGCGGGCCATAGCCGGCGGCGCCGACAGCGTCGGTGTCGCAATCGAAGCCGTTGTCGACCAAGACACCGTCGACAACGAGTCCGAAACTCGGAGCGGTGTACCCCTCGCTGATCGAGCCGTCGCCGATTCGTGTCGGACTCATGATCCCGACAACGGCGTAACAGGTCCCGACGGCCTCGCTGTAACTCTCGAGCGGTACCTCGACCAGCCCGTACAGCTCACCAGCCCAGTCGGTGTCGTAGAAGTCCTCGCTATAGGTGAAGGTGCCGTTGAGGATCGATCGGGGGTCGTCGAAGGTTCCCGCCCCATCCGTTGTCGTCGCCTCGGTCGTCGCCGGAGCGTCGGTCGTCTCGGTGCTGTCGTCAGCGGTGGCATCGGATGGGGCGGTGCTGTCGTCAGCGGTGGCAACCTCGGTTGCCTCTTCGTCGTCGCCGCCGATCAATGAACAGCCGGACGCAACGAGTGCCAACGCGATGAGCAGGCCGGTCAGCCTGGTCATTCTCATAAGGTTCCCTCCATATGAGCAGCTGAAGAGCCGCTTGCTTCGATTCTTTTCCATCGGCACCTTGGCCGCTTTGTGAACGGTGGACGGGGTTCTTTTTCGCTCCTCGCGATAGCCGGGCGGTTCATACTTTGACTTCGGCTGCCGATGGACCGGGCATGCGTGCGCTGGATTTCACATGGCTCCTTGCAGGGGCAGCGTTCTCGCTGTTCGTGCTCACAGCCCTGTGGACCGTCTTCACTCGCCACGCCGTTTTGCGCCGGGCTCGCTCGGCAGGCCAACTGTGGGAGGACACCTATGAACTGGGTGTTCGCCTTGCAGAGGGGCTCGGCGGTCCCGAGAGCGCGAACGAGATCGATCGACTGATTCGATCCCACAAAGACCCAACCCCCGTTGTTCTGTCGTTGGCAGCCATCGCCAGAAGCTTCGGCGATCTCGCAAACGACCAGCTGTTCGATGCGGTGAGGCGGAGCAGCGTTGATGAGTGGGCTCGGCTGAAGCTGGTGAGTGATGATCCTCTCGAACGCATCGAAGGGCTCGAGACCGTCGAGATCCTGAAGCTGGCGAGCCTCTTCGGGGAGGTGGCCAATCTGGCCAACGCAGAAGAGGAGCAGGTCGTTCGAGCGGCAGCCGAAGCGCTGGTGACACTTGACCCTTCCATTGCGATCGGTGTGCTTGTCGGCCTGGTCAACCGGTCAGGGGGCTGGGTGCTCGACACGTTGGGCCGAGCGACGAACGAGATGGCGAAGTCGTCGACCGGGCGTGTTCCCGTCGCCCGCCCGCAATGGCGCAACGCTCCCATGCTGGCCGAACAGTCGCTGGCCAACGGCATGTTGCCAGACGCCGGTACAGCGAGCGATGCCTTGAGCGTGCTGATCGAGGCACTGGATGATCCTTCGAGCCAACGCCGGCTGGCAGCCGTGAACGCCTTGGCCAACACCATCGACCACCCCGGGGCCCAGATCGCCCTGGCCGGCGCCCTTACTGCCCCCGACCGCATGACTCGGTTCGCTGCTGCGTCTCGGTTGGCGCAGACCGACGCTGGCCGATCCATTCTTCACCGAGCTGCTGCGAGCGGCGAGTCCTCCGACGCCGCTTCGATGGCAGCCGAGGTGCTGTGGTCGAACGCTGGTCGCTCCGGCGACAAGCCAATGACGACACAAAAGGTGCCGTCGAACCCGTTCGAGATCTCCCGAATCGACGTCGCCCCATCATGATCCGCAGCGGCGTCGTCATCTTCATGGCGATCTGTTTGTCGTTCACGATCCTGCAGTACGTGGCGATGGTCATCTGGGCCGTTCTTTCGGGTCGGCTGCTCGATCGACGCCGTCACGGGAATCGCGAACTGGCGCTCCAGAAGATCAAGGCGGATCCGGCGGCCCCTGGCGTGTCGCTGATCCTGCCCGCTTACAACGAGGAGGCAGTGATCGTTCACACGATCCGCAGCGCTCTCGAGCAGGAGTACGCCAACCTCGAGATCATCATCGTGAACGACGGGTCGAAGGACAACACGATGGGTGTGTTGATCGACGAGTTCGACATGCATGTGTTCGAGGCACAGCCTCCTGTCGGACCGATCGCAACCAAAGAACTGTTCGCCATCTACCGCTCCCAGCAGGTCCCGAACCTCGTCGTTGTCGACAAGGCGGGATCCGGAGCCAAGGCCGACAACTCGAACGTTGGCGTCAACATTGCCACCTACGACTGGGTCGTTGTGATGGATGCTGACGAGTTCATGGAGCTCGATGTCATCGCTCGCTGCATGGCGGAGGTCGTGGTGAGCCCTGACCAAGTCGTTGGCGTCGGCACCCCGCTCCTGCCTGCCAACGACATCGTGATCGACGGTCCGCGCATCGTCGATCGTCGCGTCGGAACGAACT
>CAZYLX010000561.1:0-3090 GCA_964648595.1 uncultured Acidimicrobiaceae bacterium | reverse complement strand
GTTGTCTCACGTGTGGGGACGACGACGACCGGCACGTCCGCGGTCCTGGTGATCTTCTCGGTGATGCTTCCGAGCAACCACCGTGTCATCCCGGTCCGTCCGTGGCTCGCAACGACAATGAGATCCGCGCCGGACGCCACTGCAGCATCGAGAATCCCGTGAGCCGGAGACTCGTTGTAGCCGACGACAACCGATGCCTCGATTCCTGGGGCTCGCTGTTGCGCGAACTGCCGCAACTGGATCATGCCGGCCTCATCGACCGCCAGATGCTCGGCCAACCCAAACTCCTCGAGCACGGAACGCTCAGGAACGTTGACGTTGCAGTAGAGAACCAGTCTGGCGTCGAACGCTCTGGCCAACATGGTCGCGTAGTCCAATCCATGGAGCGAGCGCTCGGAGAGGTCAACGGGTACGAAAATCACTTGTGGTGCAGTCATCTCGACTCCTTCTGTTTCGATCCTGTTCCCGAAGAGGCCAACCTCCAAGGGACGAAGGTCCGGACTCGAACCGAAGCGAGGACCAAATGCCCTCCCCCGTGCCGGTCGGGGTGTGGCCCACTGGTCTCGTGGAAGAATCAACACGTCAGGCTGCGGCATGGTGGGATGAGGCGAGGCGTGCGCTCGCTGGACTCCCCGGGGGCGGAACGAACATTGCGTACGAGGCTGTCGACCGTCATGTCGATGATGGCCTCGGGACCTCGGTGGCGATCCGCTGGCTTCCGACGACTGGTCCACCCGTCGAAGTGACCTACCGGGACCTCGCTCAGCGATCCAACAGGTTTGCCAGGGTGGTTCGCGATCTCGGCTACGAGGACGGGCACAGCATCGCAACGCTCTGCGGCAGGGTGCTTCCGCTCTATGTCGCGGCCTTGGGAACGCTGAAGAGCGGCGGGATCTACGCACCACTGTTCAGTGCGTTCGGACCCGATCCCGTGATTCTCCGACTCCAGCTCGGAAGTATCGACGTACTCGTGACCACCGAAACGCACTACCGCAGAAAGGTCATGCCGCGGCGAGAGGAAGTGCCATCGCTCCAGCACGTGCTGCTGATCGACGGCGACGCGGCGACCTTCGACGATCCGAGCGTGCTCGATCTCCGATCGCTTCTGGCCGCAGCCGACGATGCCTTCGCCGCGACGCCAACCGAACCCGAACACCCCGCACTCCTGCACTTCACCAGCGGAACAACTGGCCGGCCGAAGGGAGCGCTTCATGTTCATGACGCCGTGGTGGCTCATGGCTCGACCGGCCGGACCGTTCTGGGATTGCGACCGGGGTTGGTCTACTGGTGCACGGCCGATCCAGGATGGGTGACCGGCACGTCGTATGGGTTAATCGCTCCGCTGGTGAACGGAGCAACATCAGTGATCGACGAGGCCGAGTTCGACGCAGAACGCTGGTACCGGATCCTGCAAGACGAGCGCGTCCAGGTGCTCTACACGGCTCCGACCGCCCTGCGGCTCCTGCAACGCATCGGCAGCGACGTTCGCGAGCCCTTCGACCTCTCCCATCTCGAGTTTGTTGCCAGCGTCGGTGAGCCCCTCGACCCAGAAGCGGTCGTCTGGACTCGCGAGACCTTCGGCGTCCCCGTCCTCGACACCTGGTGGCAAACAGAAACGGGCTCGATGATGATCGCCAACAAGCCTGGCGACGAGGTTCGACCGGGATCCATGGGACACCCGCTGCCCGGAATCGAGGCCTCCATTCTCGCATGCAACGACGAAGGAGAACTGGTCCTCGATGATGGGGGCCAACCCGTCGAATTAACCGAGCCCGACGCTGTTGGCGAGATCGGGCTGCGGGTCGGCTGGCCGTCGATGTTCCGTTCCTACCTCAACGACCAGATCCGCTATGACGACTGCTTCGTCGGGGGCTGGTATCACTCGGGCGATCTCGCCCGCCGTGATGAAGAGGGGTTCTTCTGGTTCGTTGGTCGCAACAACGACGTCATCAAGTCAGCGGGCCACCTCATCGGCCCCTTCGAGGTGGAATCAGCGCTCACCGAACACCCCGCAGTGGTCGAGGCCGGAGTGATCGGCAAACCGGACGAGACCATGGGGGCGATCATCAAAGCTTTCGTCGTGCTGAAGGACGGCGAAGTGGCGTCGGAAGCCCTCGTTCGAGACATCAGAGGCCACGCCAGACGAAAGCTGGGCCCGGTCGTGGCGCCTCGCGAGATCGACGTCGTCGACCAGCTCCCCCACACTCGGAGCGGCAAGATCATGCGTCGGCTCCTGAAGGCACGAGAACTCGGTCTCGCCGAAGGCGACACCTCGACACTGGAGACGTCGGCATGACAACACTGTCACCCACCCGCCTACTCGGCGACATGATTCGCATTCGGGTCTTCGAGGAGCGTTGCGCCGAGCTCTATGGCCAGTCGAAGATCCGAGGCTTCCTTCACCTCTACGTCGGTGAAGAGGCCATCGCGTGCGGCATCATTCCGCAACTCACGAGCGATGATGCCTTGCTCGGGACGTACCGAGAGCATGGACACGCGCTCATACGCGGCGTGCCCGCTGGTCAGATCATGGCCGAAATGTTCGGAAAGGCAAGCGGCTGTTCCGGCGGACGTGGCGGGTCGATGCACCTCTTCGACACATCCAGGCGATTCTTCGGCGGCAATGCCATCGTTGGTGGCCATCTCCCGCTCGCCACCGGGCTCGCCCTCGCCGACGTCATGCTGGATCGGCCCGATCGGGTCACCGCCTGCTTCTTCGGGGAGGGGGCCGTCGCCGAAGGTGAATTCCACGAAGCAATGAACCTCGCGGCGTTGTGGAACCTGCCGGTCCTGTTCTGCTGCGAGAACAATCTCTATGCGATGGGGACATCGCTGGAATCGAGCGAATCGCAGACCGACCTCGCACTCAAGGCCTCCAGCTATCAGATGCCGGCGTGGGTCGTTGACGGGATGGACGCTGTCGAGGTCGCAGACGCCGCTCACCGCGCGCTGGCAACGATTCGAGGCGGCGGGGGTCCGGTGTTTCTCGAGCTGCGGACCTACCGGTTCCGGGCTCATTCGATGTTCGACCCCGAGCTGTATCGGGATGCCGACGAAGTCGACGACTGGCGGTTGCTCGACCCGATCGAG
>CAZYLX010000560.1:0-3093 GCA_964648595.1 uncultured Acidimicrobiaceae bacterium | reverse complement strand
TGGGCCATCTTGATCTGGATGTCGTCGGCGTTGGTCAGATATTCCGAGGTGACACCAAATCGTCCGGAGGCCACCTGCTTGATCGACGAGCGCTTGGAATCGCCGTTCTCCATCGTGACGAACCGCTCGGGGTTCTCGCCACCTTCGCCGGTGTTCGACTTGCCGCCGAGCCGGTTCATGGCGATGGCCAGTGTCTCGTGGGCCTCGGCCGAGATCGAGCCGTAGCTCATGGCTCCGGTGGCGAACCGCTTCACGATCTCGCTGATCGGTTCGACCTCGTCGATCGGCACCGGCGCGCCCTGTGGCACGAGTTGGAACAGCCCTCGAAGTGTGGCCAGCTGCTCGGACTGATCGTCGACGAGCGTGGTGTACTCCTTGAAGACCTCGTATTGCTTGCTGCGGGTGGCGTGCTGCAGCTTGAAGACAGTCTCGGGGTTGAAGAGGTGGTACTCCCCCTCGCGGCGCCACTGGTACTCGCCGCCCAGCTCGAGTTCGCGGTGGGCCAAAGCTTCCGGACGATCGGGGAACGCCCGACGGTGGCGAATGAGGATCTCTTCCGCGATTTCGTCGAGTCCGATGCCGCCGAGCTTCGACGTCGTGCCGGTGAAGTATTCGTCGACGAGATCGTGGCCGAGACCCAGTGCCTCGAAGATCTGGGCGCCGGTGTAGGAAGCGACAGTGCTGATGCCCATCTTGGACATCACCTTGACCACTCCCTTCGACGCAGCACGGAGATAGTTGTGGGCGGCAACCGCTGGGTCGACGGTCGATTGGTCCCACGCGATGCGGTCTTCGATCGCCTCGAACGTCAACGACGGGCAGATGGCACCGGCGCCATAGCCGAGGAGCAGCGCGAAATGGTGCACCTCGCGAGCGTCGGCGGCATCGATGACGAGCCCGATCTGCGTGCGGGTCTTCCTGCGCACGAGGTGTTGGTGGACCGCACCGGTGAGAAGCAGCGAAGGAATCGGCGCAAGGTCCGCCGTGGCGTCACGATTCGACAAGACGATGATCGAGGCACCGCCGGCGATAGCGGCGGAGGTTTGGTGCCGGACATCTTCGAGTGCTCGCCGCAGACCGGCACCACCCTCGGCGACTGGGTAGCGGCCACGAACCACCTTGCACTGGAGGTGTGGGAAGTTGCCCTCGGCGTTGGCGTGGATGAGCTGGGTCAGCTCATCGCGAGTGAGGACGGGATACGGGAGTCGAATCTGACGGGTCGACTCGGGACCCGGATCCAGCAAGTTGTGTTCGGGGCCGATCGAACTTGCTGCCGAGGTGACCAGTTCTTCGCGAATCGAGTCCAGTGGAGGGTTCGTGACCTGTGCAAACAGTTGGGCGAAGTAGTCGAAGAGCTGACGTGGTCGGCTGGAGAGCACCGCAGGAGGGGTGTCGGTTCCCATCGAACCGATGCTCTCGGCCGAACTCCGTACCATCGGTTCGACGAGCAGTTCGAGTTCTTCTTGGGTGAATCCGTTGGCTGCGAGTTGAGGAACCAACTCCTCGTGGATCGGGTGCGGGATGTCCCGGACAGGAAGGTCGCCCAGGTCGATCCAGTTCTTGTTCCACTCGGCATAAGGCTTGGCCGACGCAAGGGTCGACTTGATCTCGGCGTCATCGATGATCCGGCCCTGCGCAGTGTCGACGAGGAACATTTTGCCCGGCTCGAGCCGCCCCTTCTTCACCACGCGTTCTGGAGCGACGTCGATGACGCCGACCTCAGACGCCATGGCCACGATGCCGTCGTCGGTGACCCAGTAGCGGCTCGGGCGGAGGCCGTTTCGGTCGAGTACGGCTCCAACGACGGTGCCGTCGGTGAACGTGACCGAGGCGGGGCCATCCCACGGCTCCATGAGCGCTGAGTGGAAGCGGTAGAACTCGCGCGTGGCCTGATCCATCGTGGCGTTCTTCTCCCACGCCTCAGGAATCATCATCAGGACCGCGTGCGGCAGCGAGTAGCCACCGAGGTGAAGCAGCTCGAGGGCTTCGTCGAAGCTGGCGGTATCGGACGCATGAGGGGTGCAGATCGGGAAGAGCTTCTCGATGCGTGCACCCCAGATGGGTGAGGAGAGCAAGGCTTCGCGGGCCCGCATCCAGTTTCGGTTGCCCATCACCGTGTTGATCTCGCCATTGTGGGCAACGAAACGGTAAGGGTGGGCCAGCGGCCACGACGGGAAGGTGTTGGTCGAGAACCGGCTGTGGACGAGGGCCAGGGCGCTCTCGATGCGCTCGTCCACCAGATCGGGGAAGAACTCAGCGAGCTGTGGCGTGGTCAGCATGCCCTTGTAGACGAGGGTGCGTGAGCTGAGGCTCGGAAAGTAGACGGGGAGCTCGTGTTCGATGCGCTTGCGCACAACGAACGCTTCTCGGTCGAGATCGATGCCGCTGAGTCCTCCCGGCGAGGCCAGGACGAGCTGTTCGAACGCCGGCATGACTTCCAGCGCCTGTTGGCCAAGCGACGAGGGGTTGGTTGGCACCGTGCGCCACCCAACGATCGTGAGTCCTTCGTCGGCAACGATCTTGGCGATCGCGTCCTTGATGCTGACCTGTTCTTCGGCGTTGATCGGGAGGAAGCCGATCCCCGTGGCGTAGCAACCGGCGTCAGGAAGATTTGGGATCTCGCCGGCCAAGAGTCGGTGAGGGATTTGGAGGAGGATGCCGGCGCCGTCGCCGGTGTTCGGCTCAGCGTTGGTCGCGCCACGATGTTGAAGGCAGGTGAGCGCCGTCAGCGCCAGATCCACCACTCGGTTCGATGGCTCGCCGTTGAGGTCGGCAATGAAGCTCACACCGCAGGCGTCATGCTCGTTGGCCGGGTCGTAGAGCCCCTGGGCTTCCGGGAAGTGCTGTGCCCCAGCGAAGGGTCGCGCCTCTTGGCCGAGCGGTTGCCCGAGAACCGGCGGCGCTTGAACGTGCTGACTGGCGGAACGATCTCGCACCGGCTTCTCCAAAGTGATGTGGCGGGAACTGCCAGGAATGACCCTGGTAGGGACAGAAGCAGGCGGGGACAGCGCTGGCCCGGCCGGTTGGCAAGACTACCGGACCATGGTCTGGAAGAGCCAAACCTCACCGTCTCGCAGAGCTGGACAGCACAGT
>CAZYLX010000559.1:0-3098 GCA_964648595.1 uncultured Acidimicrobiaceae bacterium | reverse complement strand
CTGCTGTTCCATCGTGGCCCAGAGACCGTGGCTGTGAAGGCGGTGAACGTCGGCCTCGGCCTCGGTCCGGTCGCCAGAACTCACGACGGCTCGGCCCTTCTCGTGCACGTCCAACATCAGTCGCTCTGCCTTCTGCTTGCTGAAGCCGAAGAGCTTCTGGAACACGAACGTGACATAGAAGGTCGTGTTGATGGGATCGTTCCAGACGATGACCATCCACGGAAGGTCGGTGGCGACGAGAACGTCGCCCTCGGCCTCGACGGCTTCGTCTGGCAGGACCGGGTCAGCCATGTACCAGATCCTCGGAACGCGTGGTGTCGCCGGCCATGAACTCAGCCGGGCGCTCGAGCCAATCGAGGTGCATGCGCAGCACGATGAGGAAGAAAACGACCGCCCCTACGACATGCAGCATGACGAGGGCAGGGGGAACGCCGAGTTCGTACTGCAAATAGCCCAAGGCTCCCTGCAACACGGCGACGGCGACGGGAGGTCGGAGTGCGGTTGGCGCGATCCCGGTCCGCCTCATGCGGACGGCCAGGGCAACGAGGAGCGCCAGACTGATCCAGGCGGTCAACGAATGGATGCGCGCCACGTCCGAAAGTGAGAAGTTGAGGCGGTCGGCTCTGAAGTCTCCGCTGTTCGGCCCAGTCCCGGTCACTAGCGTGCCGGTCACCAGCAACACCGCTGCGGAGACCACAGTGGCAAGACTGTGCCGGTGGAGGTTGGTTGGCAGAACTGATTTTGGCCTCCCGGTCCCACCTCTGGCCCTTGACAGCAGGACCATCGCGTTCCACAACAGCACGATGGAGAGGAGGAAGTGGCTGCTCACGAGCAAAGGATGGAGATCGAGGCGGACCGTCACACCGCCGAGAATGACCTGGGCCGCAACGCCGGCAACCAACAGCCAGGCCCAGCGAATGAGATCGTCGCGCCGGGGGTTTCGCCGGTAGGCCATCAACACGGCGGCGATGACCCCGATCCCGACCACCCCGGAGAGCAGGCGGTTGCCGAACTCGATCCAGGGGTGGAAACCCCATTCGGGGGCGATCTTCTCTTCGCTGCACGTCGGCCAGTCTTCGCAGCCGAGCCCGGATTCGGTCAAGCGCACCAGAGCGCCTGTGAAGATGATCAGCGTGAGCAAGACACCAGCAACCACGACGACCTTGCGATAGCCCGACGGCGAAACGCCACCCTCCGATGCGTGCTCGAGTCCCGGAACGCCGGAGGCACCTGAAGCGGCTGCCTTCTTCGTTGATGCCATTCTCAAAAGCTATGGCACGAGCAGGGTCGAGTTGCATTCCGGGCACGAACTTCTTCGTCAGCCCGACCTCTCGGCTTCCGGCGACGGCGTCGTTGTCGCTACCCTCTCACTGTGGCCGTCATTGCGCTCAGCGCTCGCTCGCGAACCAGCGCGTTCGTCGCGCTCACCAAACCTCGAATCATCGAGCTGCTCTTGGTCTCGACCGTGCCAACGATGATCCTCGCAGAACGGGGGATGCCTTCGCTCTGGTTGATTGTTGCCACTGTCGTCGGTGGGACCTTCGCAGCGGGTGGCGCGAACGCCATCAACATGTATGTCGATCGCGACATCGATGGCGAAATGGAGCGGACCAAGAACCGGCCGTTGGTGACTGGTGAGATTCAGCCGACAGAGGCCCTGGTGTTCGCCATTGGTCTCGAAGTCGTTGCGTTCGTCTGGCTCTGGGCCTTCGTCAACCTGCTCTCGGCGCTGCTTGCTGTCACCGCTTGCCTGTTCTACGTGTTCGTCTACACGATCTGGTTGAAGCGAACCTCCAAGCAGAACATCGTCATCGGGGGAGCGGCGGGAGCCATGCCGGCTCTCATCGGCTGGTCGTCGGTCACCAACTCCGTCGAGCTCCCAGCGATCATCTTGTTCCTGATCGTGTTCTTCTGGACTCCACCACACTTCTGGGCTCTGGCCATTCGCTACTCCGACGACTACGCCTCGGCCAGCGTGCCGATGATGCCCGTGGTCAACGGACAGCGATCGACCGCCCGGCAGATCCTGGTCTACTCGTTGTTGGTGTGGGCCGTGAGCCTGTGGCTGTGGCCGGCTGCCGACATGGGCTACATCTACCTCGTTGCGGCCATCGGGATCGGTGCCATGTTCTCCGGCAGAGCCCTGCAGATGGTTCGCGAACCAGACCCAGACCGGCTCGAGAAGCTCGCAATTCGCTATTTCTCGTTCTCGATCACCCACCTCACCGTGTTGTTCGGCGCCGTCGCCATCGACCAGCTCGTTGGTTGGGGTGTTTGAACATTTCATTGTGACGAAGAAGACGGTTACAGTACGGCGGCGCTGTGCCCTCAGCGGCACCATCGGTGCCACCGATTGCACAGTGTTCGTTGGGTGCTGTTCGGCACCTCGCACCACCCCGATTCACCACCGCCGATGAGGTCCCTGCTTTCATGGCTTTGACGGAAACACGCCCCGAAACCGACCTCGAGGTCGAAGCACCCGTCGAACTGGCGACCGCTGGAACAGTGGATTCTGTTCTCGGTTCCGGAGACCACAAGACCATTGGCCGACTCTGGATCGTCAGTGGTCTCGTCTTCTTGGCTGCCGGCCTCGTGTTCGATCTCCTCGCTACCGCCGAAACGGCCTCGCTGTCCGGCTTCGACATCGCTGACGATGCCAACCAACTCACTCAAATCTGGTCCCTCGGACGGGATCTGCTCCTGTTCGCCGGCGTGATACCAGTGCTGATCGGCATCGCTACCTTCATCGTCCCCCTCCAGGTCGGATCATCAAGCATCGCATTCCCCCGGGGCGCCGCTGGAGCATTCTGGACCTGGCTCTTGGGTGTTGTGGTGCTGGTGCTCTCCTACATCATGAATGGGGGCCCTGCCGGCGGCAGAGTCGACTACGTCGTCTTGTGGACGCTCGCTCTCGGCGTCGTCGTTACCGCGTTGCTCTGGGCGCTGATCTGCATCGCCACCACTGTCCTCGATGCAAGAGCCACCGGGATGGACCTCGAGATGGTCCCGGTCACCAGTTGGGGTTTCCTCGTCCTTGCGACGGGCTCGATCCTCGCCCTGCCGGTGATGCTGGCCGAGTTGGTTCTCGCTTACATCGA
>CAZYLX010000558.1:0-3103 GCA_964648595.1 uncultured Acidimicrobiaceae bacterium | reverse complement strand
GACCCTCAGTTTCGACGCGCTCAGCCCCCGGTTCGACAACGCCGGTGACCGTCAGGCACAGGACAAGCCGTTGTCGAGGTCGTTGAAGAGATCGTCGACGTCCTCGAGACCAACCGAGACGCGGATGAGGCCCGCGCCGATCCCAACAGCTGCTCTGGCCTCCGGCGAGAGTCGACGGTGCGTCGTCGTCGCCGGATGCGTGACAAGACTCTTCGAATCACCGAGGTTGTTCGAAATGTCCAGCAGCCGAAGGCGATTCAAACAGTCGAAGGCAGCAGCCTTTCCACCATCGAGATCGATTGTCAGAATCGTTCCGCCCATGGTCATCTGCTTCCGTGCGAGATCGACCTGAGGGTGCGTGTCGAGCGTCGGGTAGCAGACTCGGTCGACAGCTCGATGCTCACTGAGCCGGTTGGCCAACTCTTCTGCACTGCGGCTCATGGCCTCCACCCGCAAGCGCATGGTCTCGAGGCCCTTCACGAACACCCATGCGTTGAACGGACTGAGGCTGGGGCCTGTGTGTCGCAGGAATTGCTGGAGCGGCCCGTCGATGAAGTCGCTGGTTCCGAGAACCGCTCCGCCGAGGGTGCGGCCCTGGCCATCGATGTGCTTGGTCGCGGAGTAGACGACCACATCGGCACCGAAGTCCATCGGCTTCTGCAAGATCGGCGATGCGAAGATGTTGTCGACGATCACGAGTGCTCCGGCCGCGTGCGCGAGTTCGGAGACTGCTGCCATGTCGACAATCTCGAGGCCGGGGTTCGAGGGGGTTTCGAAGAAGACGGCCTTCGCCCCGCTTGCGAGGGCTCGCTCCCATTCAGCGAGATCGGTTCCATCGATCAATTCGGTGGCGACCCCCATCCGCGGGAGGATCTCATCGAGGATCACGTGGCAGGACCCGAACAGCGCTCGGGACGCGACGACCCGGTCCCCAGCCGACACCCAGCAGGCGAGGGCGGCGTAGACCGCAGCCATGCCGCTGGCTACACCTCGGCACGCTTCCGCTCCCTCGAGCAGACGAAGCCGTTCCTCGAACACCGAGACTGTCGGATTGCCATAGCGACCGTAGATGTAGCGGTCGCGTTCTCCTGCAAACGCTGCTTCCGCCTCCTCCGCTGAGCTGTAGACGAATCCGCTGGTGAGGTAGAGCGCCTCCGCGGTCTCGTCGAAACTGGAACGGGCAAGGCCTCCGCGAACGAGTTGCGTAGCTTCGCCCCAGGCCGGTTCGTCCCGGTTCTGCTCAGTCATGCCTGTACCCACGGCAAACCTTCATGTTTCCAGCCGCCTCGCCGGTGACCGTCGTTGTCGAGGTCACCCTCGAAGCCGGCGCTCACGTTGAACGTCGAGCTGAAGCCGACGGCGTCGAACGCCCGGGCAGCGGCACCGGATCGGACGCCCGATCGGCAGAGAAAGAGCACGGGTTGATCCTGCTCGAGCCCGTCCGCGGCATTCGTGAGGAAGTCAGGGTTCGGCTGGCCTGTCGGGAACGTCGTCCACTCGACGAGGCGGGGTGATCGTCCGAGGCTGTCGAGCGATGGAATACCGACGAAGTTCCATTCCGCGGCCGACCGAACGTCGATCAGGACTGCCTGGTCATTGGACCCGAGCATTGACCAGGCATCGGCGAGGGAGAGTTCTGCGACCACAGGAACGACCTTTCGATAGTGGGACCAATTCCCGACTCAAGTGGTCGACAATGTAGGCGCTTCCTCAGCGAATCGCTCGCTCAACAGATCAGGCTCACCCCAAACCGGGGGCTGAGAACCGCGAAACTGAGGGTTCAGAACCCGGGGTTTGGACTTCGGGGTGGGCGTTGCTGGGGGTATCGTGCGGACGATGGGTGGAACCGATGAGACCAGCGGCGAGCGGACCAAACCGGTCATCGGGCTTCCCGGCCGCCGGAAGCAGAGCTCACAGGTCGAGGGCTTCCCCGAGAAACTCGATCATCTCGAGATCGACTTGTACATGGCCGACTACGCCCGCTCGGTTTTGCGGGCTGGTGGTCTGCCAATTCACCTGCCCCTCGACGCTGACCCCGCCGACTATCTCGACCTTGTCGACGGCCTCGTGTTCACCGGCGGGGCTGACGTCGACCCCGCCTCGTACGGTGCCGCGAACACCGACAGCAGCTTCGAATCCATTCGAGACAGCTACGAGTTCGCCCTCCTCGACGCCGCCCTCGAAGCCGATCTCCCTGTCCTTGGAATCTGCCGCGGCCTCCAACTGCTCAACGTCCACGTCGGCGGCTCGCTACATCAAGACGTTCCCGAGCACGCTCGCTACGACGTCGACCCGGCAGCACGCACCCACACGATCAGCATCGAGTCAGCCAGCCGCCTCAACCTGATGTTCGGTTCATCGATCGAGGTGAACTCACTCCACCATCAGACCGTCGATGCTCTCGGCGATGGCCTGTCGGTCGTCGCTCGGGCCGCCGATGGCACAGTGGAGGCCGTCGAGATGCCAGGCCGCGACGTCGTCGCTGTGCAGTGGCATCCCGAGATGCTCGATCCGGCCCACGCCGACATCGATCCGCTGCTGCAGTGGTTGGTGCATCGGGCCGCCGCCTGACAGGCTCTCCGCCATGGCCCATGTCCTCATCGCCGGTGGCGGAATCGGCGGCTTGACCGCCGCCCTGCATCTTCATCAGAACGGACACGAGGTCGACGTCTTCGAATCGGTCGTCACCCCGCGTGAACTCGGCGTCGGGATCAACGTGCTCCCCCACTCGGTTCGCGTGCTCGACGATCTCGGCCTGCTCCCCGCACTGGAGGCAGCCTCCGTACCGACGTCGAAGCTGAGTTTCCTTTCCGATGACGGTGTCACGATCTGGTCCGAGGAACGGGGTCGAGCGGCCGGCAATCCCTGGCCCCAGCTGAGCATCCATCGAGGCCGCTTCCAGATGATCCTGCTCGAGGCAGCACGCGAACGCCTTGGAACCGAGCGGATTCACACCGGTCACCGGATCGTCTCCTTCGATCAGACGCCGGGCGGGGTGTCGGCAACGTTCGACCGACGGGAGGCCGGGGGCTCGACCGACGTCGCCGTGACCGCGACCGGCGACGTGCTGGTCGGTGCCGACGGGCTCCACTCGACGGTGCGC
>CAZYLX010000557.1:0-3103 GCA_964648595.1 uncultured Acidimicrobiaceae bacterium | reverse complement strand
AGGTCGATTCGGTACACGTAGCCGTTGTTTCGCTTGTCTATCGAGCCCCTCGCCATGGGTCGAACCTAGTCGAGTGGTTTTCATCCGTGCGCGTTTTGTGCGCGTTTTGGGATTTTCGCCCAAAAGGGCGACTCAGTCGTGCAGGTCGAGATCAACGTTTCCCCTGATGAGAGGGTGCCCGGGGCGGGATTTGAACCCGCACGATCGTTTCCGATCCGAGGGGTTTAAGCCCTCTGCGTCTGCCGATTCCGCCACCCGGGCCGGGAATGCTGTTGGCAGACTAACTCGCTCCCAGGTGGCGGAAACATGCGGGCCGGTCTTGCCCGCTGGGTCGGTGGCACGGGCCGAACTAACGTCAGTTGCATGCACCTTGGACTCTTCGGCGTCAACATGGGCTCGGCAGCTACGGCCGACGGAATGGCGAGCGTGGCCACGGCAGCAGAGGCCGCTGGCTATGAGTCGCTCTGGACCGGCGAACACATCGTGCTTCCCGACCCACAGGCCCCACCATCGCCAGCTCCACCGGAGGCCCCGATGGTTGATACGGCCGTCACGCTGGCTTACCTGGCTGCGGTCACCACCACCATCAAACTCGGCTCGGGGATCATCATTCTCCCCCAGCGCCAGCCTGCCGTTCTGGCCAAGAGCCTGGCCTCTGTCGACCACCTCTCCGGTGGCCGCCTTCTGTTCGGCCTCGGCGTCGGTTACCTCGAGCCCGAAATGACGGCATGCTCCACCCCGATGGCCCGTCGAGGTGCCCGAGCTGACGAATACCTCGCGGCGATGCGCACGCTGTGGTCCGGTGACGCCGTCAGTTTCGACGGCGAGTTCGTCCGCTTCGATTCCGTCTCGGCCAATCCAAAGCCCGTTCAATCGTCGATTCACACCGTCGTCGGTGGCCACAGTGTCCGGGCTAAACGCCGGGCCGTCCAACTCGCCCACGGCTGGTATGGGTTCATGCGTGATCCCGATACCGCCGCAGCCGACATCTCGGAGTTGCGGGCCGTATCAAGCGAGGTCGACCGTCCTGATGATCTGGGGCCGCTCGAGATCTCGATCACCCCGCGCCGTACGCCAACGCACGATGACTTCGACCGGTATCGGGGGATGGGAGTCGACAGACTCATCCTGCAGCCAGGCTCACACCGCGGGATCGACGAAATTCTGACCTATCTCGAAACGCATGCGCCGACCTGATCGATCAGCCGCTGGTGATCAGACGGGACTGAACCAGATCCCGGCCGCGGCACCGGCCAACAAGGCGAACAGTACGAGATCGGCAAGTGTCCACTTCGGGTGTCGATGACGGACGATCATCGGCCCTCGATATTCGAGAGCCTCACCGAGCTCGGTGGCCCGTCGCACTGAGGCCGTCGTGACCGTCGCAGCCACGTCGATTCCTTCCGCTATTCGGCCGTTGATTCCATCGAGCCCAGGCCGTCTTGGCCTCGTTCGCCACAGCGTGGTCACCGTCGTGAACTCATCGGCGACAAGCGGCAGAGCGCGAACCGCCAACGTGAGAGCTGCCACGAGCTCGTCGATGGGCAGGCGGAGCCAGCGCAGAGGCTGGAGAATCCAGGCCGCGGCGCGGGGAAGGTCGGCTGCGGGCGTGGTCCAACCGATCAACAGCGCCAGTAGCAGAAGGCCAAGCGTCACAAGGAAGAATCGGATCTGCACGATGGCCCCGCCAAGCCCGATGCTCAGCCCACCGAGCCCGACAACAGGGTCGCCTCCGGAGACAATTCCGAAGAACATGGCGATCGCCATCGCATACAGCAGCATCCGTGGTGGATTGGGCAAGACGCTGAGCGGGAGCCTGGCCAAACCAAAAAGCCCAGCACCAAGAGCCCACACAATCCCAACGCCCCACCATCCCGGCGAGAACGAGAACACGAAGACCAGAATCGTCAACCCCAGCACCTTGGGGCGAGCGTCCGCTCGGTGCACGACCGTCGATCCCTCGACGTAGCGGAACAAGTTGAACTGGCTGATCAAGGCACTCGCTCCAGCAAGGCCTGGTCAACAGGGTCATCGCTAACGATTTGACCGCCTTCGAGGTGAACCACTCGGGTTCCGAGCGGAGCGGATTCTTCGAGGTCGTGGGTCACGGTGACGATGGTCGTCTGTAGCGGCAATCGACCGATCCCTTCGATCAGTTGCTCGCGAGCCCTGGGGTCGAGACCAGCCATCGGTTCGTCGAGAACCATGAATGGCAGGCCTCGAGCCAGCAAGACAGCCAGACCAACACGACGCTGCTGCCCAACCGACAACGAGTCGATCGGGCGGTGCAGGATCGACAGCGGGAACCCGATCTGTTCGATGGCCCAACGGATGCGCTCAGGCGAACACCCAAAGGCACCGATCTCGGCGGCAACCGTCGGCCGCAACAGCTGAAGGCGCGTGTGTTGCAAGAGCAACCCGATGTCGTCGGCCTCGTCGACGAGAGGGATCGTGTTGCGAGTGGCTGCTCCCTCGGTGGGAACGGTCAGGCCAGCGAGGATCCACGCCAACGTCGACTTTCCGGAGCCATTGACGCCGGTGATGAGGACACGATCGCCAGTGACCAACCGAAGATCGATGTCTTTGAGTGCCGGACGAGCCCATGGAGTCCCTGCGCTGTGGACGTGCCCCACGCCATCGAGCCGGATGTCGACGTTCACGAACGCCCCCCGACCGATGGTTCGCCGATGGTGATGACCCGGTCGGCCATGGCCATCTCTTTGTCGAGATGGGTGATGTGGACCACGGGAGCACGGTCGGCGACGGCCCGCAGCACAACGGCAACCGCTTCGCGAGCAGCGGGATCGAGCATCGACGTGCTCTCATCCGACAACAGCAGACCCGGTTCACGCACCAGCGCGGCAGCAATCGCCAATCGCTGGAGTTCTCCACCGGACAGCCCGGCTGTTTCGCGCTGCTCGAAGCCAGCCAGCCCGACCTGTCCCAACGCTGCCGAGATGACCGCATCGGAAGGCGGTTCCTCGAACCCCCACGCCAAGTCATCGGCCACACGTGCACCAACCACCTGGCTCTCCGGTCGTTGACCGATCACGGCAACACCTCCGACCAGACCCAAGCGGTCACGAAGATCGGCGGGCTGAAC
>CAZYLX010000556.1:0-3110 GCA_964648595.1 uncultured Acidimicrobiaceae bacterium | reverse complement strand
CGAGGGGCTCGAGTTCGAGCACGCCGCTCGTGTGCGCGATCGCATCGTCACCGTCAACAAGGCCGTTGCCAAACAGCAAATGGTGGCCGATCGGTCAGAGGACATCGACGCCGTCGGTATTGCCGACGATGAGCTCGAAGCGCTCGTGTTCGTCTTCTTCGTCCGGCGTGGACGGGTGGTTGGTCGCCGCAGTTTCGTCGTCGACAAGGTCGAAGAGCTGTCGCCAAGTGATCTGACCGACAAGATTCTCGAAGGTCTCTACGACGAGGATCCAATCATGGGTATGCCGAAGGTCGTCCTGGTTCCCGAGCAGTCTTCGGACGCCGAGCTCTACCAGGAATGGTTGACAGAGCTGCGTGGCTCGAACGTCGAGATTCGTGTGCCGATGCGGGGCGACAAGCGGCAGCTCCTCGAGACCGTGACCACGAACGCCAAGCAAGAATTCATTCGGCATCGTCTCAAACGGGCATCGGACCACAACGCCCGAGCGCGAGCACTGAACGAGTTGCAGGAGTACCTGGAACTGCCGGAGTCGCCGCTGCGCATCGAGTGCTACGACATGAGCCATCTGCAAGGGACCGATTATGTCGGTTCGATGGTTGTTGTCGAAGACGGTGCTGCGGCTCGAAACGAGTATCGACGATTCAAGATCCGTACCGTGGACCAGAACGACGACTTCGCAGCGATGGAAGAAGTGCTCCGGCGCCGCTTGACCAACTACGTCGAGGAGACCAAGAAGCCGATCGCTGACCGCGGGAAGTTCCAGTACCCGCCACAGTTGCTGGTCGTCGACGGCGGCAAGGGTCAGCTGAGCCGGGCTGTCAAAGTGCTCGACGAGCTCGACCTCACCGACCAGATTCCGGTGTGTTCTCTGGCCAAGCAGTTCGAGGAGATCTATCTCCCGGGTCGTCCCGAGCCGGTGCGCCTGCCCCGGCAGTCCGAGGCGCTGTATCTGATGCAGCGAATCCGGGACGAAAGCCACCGATTCGCGATCACGTATCACCGGACCCTTCGCGACAAACGCATGACCGAGTCCGTGCTCGACAACATCAAGGGTCTTGGGCCAACAAGACAGAAACGGCTCGTGAAGGAGCTGGGAGGAATCAACAAAGTGAAGAAGGCGGAGCTCGAGACCCTGAAAGACCTCACTTGGCTGCCGGATGCCGTCGCGGAGGCGGTCTACGCCAAGACCCACAGCCTTCGCTCATGAGCGGCGACCAGACCGACGCAAACACTTCCTCAACAAGGGGCGCCGGCTCAACGAGGGGCGCCGGCTCGACAAGCAGCGCTGCTGATGTGCCTGTTGGCGGGTGGGCGGCTGACACCGCCGACTGGTGGCAGCGAGAGTTCACCGACGGGGTCGATCCTGAATACACAGAACAGATCATTCCGATCATCACCCAGCAACTGCATGGTGCTGGTCGAGTGCTCGACATCGGAACGGGGGAGGGCCAGGTGGCTCGCGCCCTGAGAGGCGCCGGAGCCGAGGTCTTTGCGATCGATCCAATCGCTGCGATGGTTGCCAAGGCAGCGCAACGAGATGTCGCGCAACCAGGGGAGGGCTCGATGCCCATTGCCCAAGCCGGCGCCGCGGCGATCCCGTTCGCCGATGCTTCCTTTGATGCTGCTCTCGCCTGTCTGGTGTTCGAGCACATCGATGACCTTGATGCTGCGATCGCCGACGTCGCTCGCGTGCTGCGTCCCGGCGGCACGTTCCTCTTCCTGCTGAACCATCCGCTGCTCCAGACTCCCGACAGTGGCTGGATCGATGATCAGGTGCTCGATCCACCTGAGCAGTACTGGCGTATTGGGCCCTACCTCATCGAGCAGGCAACGGTTGAGGAGGTGCAGAAGGACGTCTTCATCAGGTTCATCCATCGGCCCCTTTCTCGCTATCTCAATGCGCTCGCCTCGAACGGGCTCATGCTGGCAGAGATGATCGAACCGGCGCCGCCGGAAGCGTTCTTGGCGCAGGCACCACAGTTTCGCGATGCAGCGACCGTTCCTCGGCTGCTGGTGCTGCGGTTGGTGAAGGGGTCAAAACCCGGTGGGAGCTTGTGAAAGAATGACGGGCGTGACATCTCCGGAGCGACAACAGGGCGTAGCGAAGCAGGTCGTTGTTCTGTCCGGCCTTTCCGGTGCAGGCCGCTCGGTGGCCGCCGGCATGTTCGAAGATCTCGGATGGTTCGTGATTGACAATCTCCCGGTTTCGCTCGTGCCGAAGATCGCTGAACTGGCTGGGTCGACCAGTGACTACGAGCGAGTGGCGTTGGTCATGCACGGCTACGACGAGGAAATGGCGTCCCAGGTCGAGTCGCTGCGAGCCGAGCTCGAGCAGCTCCGGGTCGTCTTCCTCGAGGCGTCCGACGAGGTACTGATTCGCCGATACGAGAGCACGAAACGCCGCCATCCGCTGGCTGATGATTCCTTGCCGGTCGCTACCGCTATCGAGAACGAGCGCCGTCGTCTCATGCAAGCGAAGGAAGCGGCCGATCTCGTCATCGATACCAGCGATCTCAACCCTCATCAGTTACGCGAAGTGCTGTCGTCGTCGTTCGCACTCACTACCGACGACCATGCCATGCGCATCGCAGTGACGAGCTTCGGGTTCAAGCACGGCTTGCCGCTCGACGTCGACATGGTCATCGACTGCCGCTTCTTGCCAAACCCGCATTGGAATCCCGAGCTGCGCCCGTTCTCGGGGCAAGACGACAACGTGCGGGCGTATGTGCTCGAACGAGACGTCACCGAGCGATTCCTCGATCGCCTCTATTCGCTGCTCGACGAACTGCTTCCGGCCTACGCCGAGGAAGGCAAGTCGTACTTCACCATCGCGTTTGGTTGCACTGGTGGCCGTCATCGCTCGGTGGCTGTCGCCGAGACGGTGGCCGGCCGGCTCAAATCCGAAGATCGGGTGCCGAGAGTTTTCCATCGAGACATTGATCGCTGAACGCTCCAAACGATTCCGAGCACTGGCCCCGCGCGTCGTGGCCCTCGGCGGAGGTCATGGCCTTGCCGCGTCGCTTCAGGCTGCGCAGACGTTCGCTTCGAACATCGTTGGTGTTGTTTCCGTCGCCGATGACGGCGGCTCGTCCGGCCGGCTTCGCCGC
>CAZYLX010000555.1:0-3117 GCA_964648595.1 uncultured Acidimicrobiaceae bacterium | reverse complement strand
CATCCAACGCCGGAGCGTGTCGAGACCTATGACGATCACCGCATGGCGATGAGCTTCGCTGTGCTTGGGCTCGTCGCCCCGGGCATCGAGATCGCCAATCCCGGGTGTGTGGCCAAGACCTTCCCGGACTTCTTCTCGGTTCTCGAAACGCTCCGATCACCAGAAGACAAATCAGGAGGCGACCAACCATGAGGGCAGCACTGCTTCGAGGACCGGGCAAGATCGAGATCGTCGACGCAGCAGAGCCAACGCTCCGCCCTGGGAGTCTGATCGTTGCCATCGATCGTTGCGCCGTTGGCGGTTCCGATGTGCTGGCGAGGTCAAGGGGAACGGTCCCGGCTCCGGCGTGGTTCGGCCATGCCTGGTCTGGCCGAGTGCTCGAGGTCGGCCCCGGTGTCCAAGACCACTTTCCTGGCGAACGGGTCGTTGGCGCTGCGCCGCCGCCATGCGGGCGGTGTCCGCACTGTGCTGCTGGATTCGCCGAGAACTGTGATCTCGTGCTCGAGATGATCGTTGGGACCGACGACCTCGCTTCGCCTCACGGAGCGTTCGCCGAACGTATTCGTGTCGACCATCGGCGAGTCCGGCGAACACCTGATGGCGTCGACGACAACGATGCCGCACTTGCCGAGCCGGCTGCGGTTGCCACTCACGCCATCGCTCGGAGTGGGGTCGGGGTCGGCGACATCGTGGTGGTCATCGGGGCCGGAACGATTGGTTTGTTGGTCGCCGAGCTCGTGAGGATCGGCGGGGCCAGCCGGGTTGTCGCGATCGACCCCGTTGCATCGCGCCGCGAGCTCGCGTGCGACCTTGGGAGCGATGCCGCATTCGGAGCCACCGGTGAGGTTGGCGGCTGGCTCGAGCGGCATGGACACGGTCTCGGGGCGGACATCGTCTTCGACTGTGTTGGCGCCGGCGGCGTCCTCGACGACGCCGTCGAGCTGGCGAGGCACGGGGGAACCGTGGTCGCTGTCGGAGTCAACAGCTCCGCCAGTCGGGCTGCGCCCGCTGACCTCGTCAAGCATGAACTCACGATCCGAGCATCGCTCGGCTATTCGACCGCCGATGTGCAGCGAACGCTGGATCTGCTGGCCGAAGACCGGCTCCGAGTCGGACCGCTGATCGATCCTGACGTGCGGTCGCTCGATCAGCTCGATGAGGCGTTGGACGCGATGGCTGATTCGTCGGGTCGAGCGATTCTCATCGACCCATCGCTCCGCTAGTCAGTCGTTGGTCACCGAAGCGAGCTCGGCCAGGAACGCGTCGGCCCAGGCGATCGCATCGTTGCGTCGAACGGTGCGACGGAGCTTCCGCATTCGCCTGCGGCTCTCCTCGGGATCCATCTCGACCGCTTCCATGATGGCGGCCTTGACGCCGTCGATGTCGTAGGGGTTGACCAGCAGAGCGGCCGTGAGCTCGACGGCAGCCCCGGCAAACTCCGACAAGACCAGTGCCCCGGTTTCGTCGTAGCGGGTTGCCACATACTCCTTGGCGACGAGGTTCATTCCGTCGTTGAAGGGTGTGACCAGCATGACGTCCGCGGCGCGATACATCGCCATGAGCTCTTCGAACGTCTGGCTCTGGTGGATGTAGTGGATGACGGGGAAGCCGACCCGACCGAAGTCGCCGTTGATCTCACCGACCAGCCGCTCGACCCGCTCCCGCAGCGTGATGTAGGCATCGACCTTGTCGCGGCTCGGTTCTGCCACCTGAATCATGGTGACCGTTGCCGGGTTCAGGCGACCCTCGGCCAAGAGCTCCTTGTACGCCCGCAACCGGAGATCGATGCCCTTGGTGTAGTCGAGGCGATCGACACCGAGCAGCACCTTGTGGGGCTGGCCCAGTCGAGCCCGGAGATCCTGCGCCCCCTCGATGATCAATGGATCCGTCGAGGCCTCGTCGTAGCGAGCATTGTCGATCCCGATCGGGACACCTTTCAGCGTGACCGTTCGCTGCCCGACGTTGAGCACGAACTTGCGTTGGCGCGTGGCGACGCCGAGGCGAAGGGCAAGACGCTGGAAGTTGTCTGCATGTTCCGGCGTCTGGAATCCGATCAGATCGGCGCCGAGAAGACCGAACGTGAGTTCTTCGCGCCATGGCAGTTGGTAGAAGAGCTCTGGCGGAGGAAACGGGATGTGGAGGAAGAAACCGATGCGCAGATCCGGCCGCAATTCGCGGAGCATGCCAGGGACCAGCTGGAGCTGGTAGTCGTGCACCCAGACGGTGGCTCCGGGGGCGGCGACCTCGGCAGCAGCCGTTGCGAAACGTCGGTTCACCTTGCGATAGCCGTCGTACCAATGACGGTGGAACTCAGCCGGGATGATCTTGTCGTGGTAGAGCGGCCAGAAGGTGCCGTTGGCCATGCCCTCGTAGTGCAGCTCCTGCTCTTCTGGGGAAAGTGGCACTGGAACCAAGCGGATGCCGTCGTGATCGAATGGCTTCTCGACCTGATCGAGGCCGCCGGTCCATCCGAGCCAGGCAACGTTGTCGGCTGCCGTGGCCGGCTTGAGCGCGGCGACGAGCCCGCCAGGGCTGGTGATCCAGTGTGCTTCTCCGTCTTCCTCCACTACCTGCTTCACCGGCAGGCGGTTGGCCACGATGACGATGTTTCGTTTGACGGTCACGGTTCCATTATGGCGAGAACTCAGCGAAGGAGCTGACCGTCGCCGCTGACAGTGCACGACGCACTGATCGCGTCGTCGCTCATCAAGAAGGTCATGGTGTCCGGGTCTGTGCTCGATGCCCACGTTCGAGCACCGGCTGGCGTGCGAATGGCGGAGAGGCCCTTCGCTGGTCCGTCCCGATCATGCATGACGGTCGCCGCCTCGATCACACCTTCGCCGGTGAATGCTTCGTCCGCTGGTGTTGTCGGTAGCTCGTCGACGGTCGCTTGGACGTCGTCGGCAATGAAAGGGTCGCCCGCCGGTTCGGTCGAGTACAGACCAAGTGCGTGCTTCGTGACGTAGCCGCCATTGGCCGTGACGAGGCCGAGCGAACCGGCGTCGTTGCGCAGGACGTCGATCATCGTTGCGATCGAATGGCTGACGTAGTTGTTGAGAGGGCCGCCGGCAAAGCACAAGCCGCCAGTCACGGTGAGCTGGCGGCGAAGATCTATTC
>CAZYLX010000554.1:0-3118 GCA_964648595.1 uncultured Acidimicrobiaceae bacterium | reverse complement strand
AATCTAAAGGTAACGACGCGAACGCCTCACAGCAACTCGCCACGACAGGTCACCCGACCCAGTAGCCCTTCACACTCGAGGCTCAGATCTTCAAGGCTGCCCATTGGGCCTCGTCCGCTGAACTGATCGAGTACAGCCTGCACTCGTTGTCGATTGACGACCCCGAAGACGGGGATCTCTGAGTTCATCATCGAATCCTCCGATGGCCGGTAGACCTCGGTGCTCTCGAAGTCGCTGTAGCAGCCACCGGCGGTCACGGCGGTCGCTGTCCTGGCGATGAGGTCGTCGGTGTTGTCGAACCGCTGTTCGGCCAATCGATCACGCTCGACCGCGACGACCTCCGCGGCGAACGGGTCAACTTCTCCGAGGAGATCACCCCACCAGAGCAGGCCGGTCTCCTCGTCGGGCGCACAGTTGGGGAAGCCAGCCGTCACGCCTCGATCGTCGAAGCCGTAGTACTCGTCACGAAGGCCGAACAGCCCGTGTCCCCACTCGTGGGTCAGCGTGCGGGCCGAGGGCAACGGGTAGTTGGTGGGAATCCACACTCGGGCATCACCGAAACGCATCCGACCGCGTGCCGGGAGCTCTGTCGGTTCGACTGACTCGAACGAGGTCACGCGGGCATCGGACGAGAATCGGCTGTCGCTTGCGTACAGCGCCGTGATCTGGAGGTTGGAGAGACCGAAGCCATCGTCTCCGTATTCCTCGTCACCACCGAAGAGCAGACCTTGCTCATCGGCCACGTCGTCGTCGAGATACCAGAAGTTGAACCGGTCGCCGTTGGAGGCAAGCGGCTCGGTGGCCATCGGCCCCCACACGAGTTCGGACGCGGGCTCGTCTGCGGACAGCGGGTTGCCATCGCGGTCGAGACCCAGCGGACCTCCGATCGTCAACAGTTGCGTGGCCAGCGTTGCCAGGTCGAGCGGGGTCTCCACGTCGACGGCACGCTCGAGCCCCGACCCGACGAACAAGATGTTGATGCGGTCGGCCGTTCGCCGGTTGTGACCGTCGATCAACTCAACGGGTTCGCCGTCGACGACCTGGAACGGCCGGCCACCAGGTTCCTCGACACATGTCTTTGGACTGTCGCCGACGCAGGGCCAGAGCCGATAACGCCCAATCGGGAGCTCGGGAGTGACCACGCCGTCGAACGATGTGAACACGTCTTCGAGCGGAACGGGGAGGGTCGCGACGATCTCCTCGCCGTTTCGTTCACGAATCGTGACGAACAATCCATCGAGAGGGTCGTAGAGATAGGCAAACCAGCGGAGCGGTCGTCCGTCGAACACCACACTCTCGCCATTGCCGTTGGCGTACAGCGAGAACCGCTGGTCATCGTTCCACCGGGTCGTCACCTCGGCAGCGTCGTCTTCGAAGCCAGCACCGAGCTGCAGATCGAAGCTGAACGTGCCCTGCTCGAACCGGTCACGTAACAGGTCGGGGCACTCCAGCAGCGAGGATCCCGCTGCCGAAGGCTCCAGGTAGCAGCGCCCGAACTCACCCCCCTCATCTGAGATGGTTGCGAAATCGAAGAGTGACACGTCGACATCGGGCCGGACGACGAAGGAACAATCGACCGACCAACCTGGCTCCAGCGGCGCGCCGGCCCCGCAGGAGCCAGGAAGCTCAACCAGTGCCGCGACGCCCGTGAGTTCTTCGGCAACCTCCGTATCGACCTCTGCTTCCTCTGCCTCTGCGTCTGCGTCTGCGTCTGCGTCTGCGTCTGCGTCTGCGTGGACGCTTGAAGCCGTCGTCAACACGAACAGGGCGACGCCCAGCAACGCCAAGGCCCACCGAGCCGCACCATGATGGGATCGAGCGAACGCTGACGGCCCACTGCGCTTGTTGACCCGCCGAGGTTCCTGCATCGGCAATGGATTGTGGCATCTGAGACTGGCAACCCGGCGGCACTACTGTTCGGACATGACCCTTCGCGTTGGATTCCTGGGCGCCGGCAACATCGCTACTTATCACTCGAAGAGCCTTCGAGCGTCCGGCGAGGACGTCGAGCGGTCACTCGTGTTCGACCCTGATCGGGTTCGAGCCGAGCGGTTCGCTACTGCCAGCGAAGCAGCACTCGCGAGATCAGCCGAAGAAGTCATCGAGCACAGCGATGCCGTCTACGTGTGCACCTGGACCAGCGAACACGAGCGGCTCGTGACCCTCGCCGCAGAGGCCGGCATTGCCATCTTCTGCGAGAAACCGTTGGGAACCACGCTCGCCTCCGCCCAGCGCATTGTCGATGTCGTCGAACAGAACGGTGTCACCAATCAAGTCGGCCTGATCCTCCGCCGCTCGCCGGTGTTTCATCTACTCAAACAACTGGGCGACGACGACGACAGTGGCGAGCTGATGACGGTCATCTTCCGCGATGATCAATTCCTGCCGATCCAGGGCAACTACGCCAGCACCTGGCGTGCTGACGTCGAGCGAGCCGGCGCCGGTGTGCTCCTCGAGCATTCGATCCACGACGTTGACCTGCTCGAGTGGATGTATGGCCCGATCATCTCCGTCTCTGCATCGACTCGGTTTCTCCACGACATCGACGGAATCGAAGACTCCGCCGTTGCCCACTACCAGTTCGCCAGCGGGCTACACGCGACGCTGATCTCGGTCTGGCACGACCTTCTCGATCGCCAGTCGAATCGTCAGGTCGAGGTGTTCGGATCGACCCTCTGGGCCCAACTCAGCGGCGAGTGGTTCGGCGACGTTCGCTGGAGCCGCGGCGGCGAGCTGGAACAACGGTCGGGGACGGCGGTTGCCGATGCCGTGCGAGACCCGCTCGCCGGCGAGAACCCGGACGGCGCCTTCATCCGAGCGGTTCGAGATCAGTGCCCGGCCTACCCCAACATGGCCGATGCTCTGCGGGCCCACATCGTCGTCGATGCGACCTACCGGTCGGCGGCCGCCCACGGAGCTCTGACAACGATCTGAAGGTTTGGCGTCCAGTGGCCCGACCCCACCTGAAGTTTGAGTGAATGCGAATCGCTGAAAGGATGCGAGGGTGACTGGTACGCAGCGGCCGCAAGCGGCGACCGACCAATCTCCGGCGACCGACCAATCGACGACGTCGGCCGACGAACGGCCCGCTAACGCACTGACCGTCCCCGCCTTCCGG
>CAZYLX010000553.1:0-3120 GCA_964648595.1 uncultured Acidimicrobiaceae bacterium | reverse complement strand
CGGCCTGGCCTTCATTCCTGGTCCTCTGTTGGCGTCGGTCGTCAGCCCCTTGACCGGCTCGGTTGCTGACAGGTTTGGACATCGTTGGGTGCTTGCCATCGGATGCTTGTTGTGTGCGATTGGTTACGGGGGGCTGATCCTCTTCTTGGGTGAGGAACCGACGGTGTGGACGAGGTTCGTGCCGCTCAGCCTCGTCTCAGGACTCGGTATCGGGCTCACGGTTGCGACATGGTCCAGTGCTGGTCTCTCGGACATCCCGTCGGCCAAGTTCGGTGTCGCCGGCGCGACGGTGAACACCATTCGTCAGGCGGCCTACGCACTCGGTATCTCGGTCTCGATCACCCTGTTGGCGACCGGCGTTGACGAGTTCGATCTTTCTGCCTACCGGTATGCGTGGGGTTGGATCACGGTCTGTTACGTACTGGCTGGTCTGACCGTGGTGCTGACGTTTCCTCGAGGAAACAGCCAGGACCGAGCGGCCTGACCCTGATGTCGAGATCGACCTCGGTCAGCCGATTCGAGGGTCGAGTTTGCGATACGCGACGTCCGACAGGGCTCGGATGATGACGATCAGACCCGTGAGATAGAGCGTCGTCGCCAGCAATACGTTGAGATCGCGGGTCAGGATCGACTCGAACAGCACAACCCCCATGCCACCGATGGCGAACATCTGCTCGACGACGATGGCGCCACCGAGAAGCGATCCGAGAATCAAGCCGAGCTGGGTGACCGTCGTGAGCGACGCGGGCCGCAGCGCGTGGTGGAAGAAAATGTGGCGACGAGTGAGACCCTTGGCTCGTGCGGCGACGATGAACTCTTCTTCGCCGACCTCCTGTAGGCCGGCCTTGATCAGGTGGGCGATGACCGCGGCTTCTGGCAGTGCCAGCGCCATGACGGGCAGCACCATTGTTCGGATGTTCCCGCCAAGGGAGACGCTGGGTCGTTCCCATCCGATGATCGGGAACCAACCGAGTTGTAGTGCGAAGAGAAGCGCCAAAAAGGAGGCGAGGATGAAGGTCGGGACCGAGCGGAACACGTCGATCACGAGTTCCAGCGCCCGGCTGGAACGTCGGCCTCGAAGGGCGGTCACGGCAACGCCGGCAGGAACGCCGATGGCGATGGCGACGGCGAGAGCAACCATCGAGAGCTGGAAGGTGATCGGGAGCCGGGGGGTGATGATCTCATAGACGGGCTGTCCTCGATTGCGGAACGATCGCCCAAAGTCTCCGGTGATCGCATCACCGAGCCAACCGAGGTGTTGGATCAGCAGCGGCTGATCAAGCCGGTAGGCGTCGACAATCGGTTGGGCGCCGGGAGCGTCCAGGGGCGTTCCCGGTGGGAGCACGACGTTCTGAATCCCGCCATCGATGCTCGCCTCGATCGCCAAACGGACAGCCAGAGTGCTGAGGAACAGGGCAAAGGCCAACTGGATCAGGAGCTGCGCGAGCCCCACCAAGGGTCGACGAGTCCGATGAGCCAGGTCGCCGATGGTGCGTCTGTCCGCCAAGGTCAGAGCGTGCTGACGCTGCGGTTGGATTCCCAGTGGCGGAACGTGCCGTTCGCGAAGTGTTCTGGTCGGCTCGCGAGCCTTGGCGACTCGAGCCACAGGCGCTTGAGATGGCGAACTTCTCCCGATGCAGTGTCGTCTTCGTACGCCGTTCGGCCGTGCATCACGTGATAGTTGTTGATGAGCTGGATGTCGCCGGGCTCCAGATCCATGGCCACATGGTGCGACGGATCATTCGCCCATTCGACGAGCAGCTCGAGGCCGTCGCGGGCTGCGTCAGTCAGGCGGGGCGCGTCACCGTGTCGTTGAGATGCGTGGATGTATGGCGGGATGCAACGAACAAACAGCCCGTCGTCCCATTCGGTGAACACGGGCATGGCGTACCACCCGGCTCGCCCCGGTGGTTGTTCGCCCCGATAGTCGTTGGGCTGTGGCCGGTAGAGCTCAGCCGCGAGCTCTGGTGCCTCTGCAACCATCCGGTTGTGGATGGCGACGGAGTTGGCGACCAATGACAAACCGCCGGCTCGACCGTTCCGGAGACACATGAGGCCGACGAGATCGGACCCATCGCAATGGAAGGGCAACGCCACTCCGCCAAGTTCGTTGCCTCGGGCCGTTGGATCGTTCAACGCGCGGCCCTGATCGATGACGTCGCCGAGAACGTGGCCGTGTTTGTTCTGGGCCCATGGCGATCCCAGATGGGCGCCGATTCCCCAGTAGAGGAGCTCCATCTCGGTGGTGGAGTAGCGGTCGCGTTCGATGCCTCGGAGGCGGACGAATCCTCGACCGTTGATCAGCTCGTCGTTGACGGCGTCGAGCGACGCGGCGAGGGTTTCGAGTGGGAAGTGCTCGGCCCCGAGATCGAGCACGTTGTCCGATGTCCTGAGTGCGACCCTCAGGGCTGCATCCAGCTCGGCTCGTTCGTTGTCATCGAACATCACGGTCCACACATCTGGATCGACGACATCTGCTCGGCGCCATTCGCTCGCCGCTTCCAGCGTGCGAGGCCCGGTGTTCGAAGTGATCCCCATGACCACCTGAAGCTAGTTCAGAGGCGTGCTTGGCGTCAGATGATGGCCGTCTCGATGAACGGTTGGGAGGCGGCGATTCGCTGGTAGCCGAGGGGTGTCATGTCGAGCGTTCGGTAGCTGCCGTACGCGATGAGTTCTGACGCGGCCCGCCCAACGGCGGGTGATTGCTGCATTCCGTGCCCGGAGAATCCATTGGCGAAGATGAAGTTCGACACATCGTGGTGAGGCCCGATGATCACGTTGTGGTCGACGGTGTTGTGGGCGTAGTGACCGGCCCACCTCGATGTGACCTTCACTCGCTCGAATGACGGAATCCGGTTGGCGAGCGCAGGCCAGACCTTCTCCTCCCAGATGTCCCGGTCGACCATTTCGAAATCGCCGTAGTCGACGGCCGGGTCGTGATCGGGTGTGCACCCCGCCATGTAGGCACCGCCGTCCGTTCGAACGTGGACGCCGGAAGGATCGATGGTCAGCGGCAGGGCTCGTTCGAGCGGCTCGGATGCGTTGAACATGAAGGTGTAGCGACGTCGTGGTTCGACAGGAAGGTCGAGACCGGCCATCTTTGCGACCTCGACCGCTCGC
>CAZYLX010000552.1:0-3129 GCA_964648595.1 uncultured Acidimicrobiaceae bacterium | reverse complement strand
GCGAGTGTGGCGAAGCCCTCGGCCGCGACCGAGGTGAGCATGCCTTCGGCATCACCGAAGTGATGGGCCGGAGCGGCGTGAGACACGCCGGCTCGACGAGCCACTTCGCGAAGGCTGAAACCGGACGGGCCTTTCTCGCTCACCAGCTGGGCTGTTGCCGCTCGGAGTGCAGCTGGTAGGTGGCCGTGGTGATAGGTGGTCGCCATGCTCAGAGGCTAGGTCTTGACAGTGTCAGCCGAGGAGCTTCTTGCGTTGCATTCCGATGGCGGTGAAGACGAACCAAATGCCACCGAAGATGCAGATGGGGCCCCAGAACTCCGGACTCCAACGCTCGTCCAGCTCGTAGGACAGGGCATGGCCGAATGCGACCGCGGCGAGGAGGGTGGTGCCGACCTGGATTCGTGCGTCGTAGTGAATCAACCCGATGGCCTCGGCGCAGTAGGCCACGGTGGCCGGGATCGACAGCAACCAGATCGGCCACGGATCGATGGATGTCGGCCACGGCGTCAGCCCGGCATACGAGAGTACGGCGATCGCAATGCCCAGTGGGTAGAGGGCGGCGCATCGTCGACAGACATGACGGGAACCAATTCGAACGCAGCGCTCCTGATAGTGGTCTGGCCAGTGGTGGGCCAGCCACATGTTCTTCTTCGCCAGGCGTTCGCGTTCCTTGGCTCCGATGACCGCGAGGCGGGCGTCGAGCATACGGAGTGCTTGTTCTTCAGCAGGATCGGTCTCACCGTGACTCACCTGGGTCCATCGGCCCATGGGTTGTGGAGATGAGCGCCGCGAGAACCTTCGAATCTTTCCGGATTTTCTTCCGGGAAGTGTCCGAGTGGGCCAGACTCCTTCGTGAGACGGGTGTCAGCAGCGTGCTGACAACGCCAAAGTGCGGCGTTCGCTGCAAGGAGAACACGATGTCCAAGGTTTCGATGATGGGAACGATCACTTGCCAGGATGGCAAGGCTGACGAGATGGAGGTCGTGCTGGCGACCATGGTCGACGCGGCACGAGAAGAACCAGGGGTCGAGATCTACTCGTATCACCGCGGCGAGGGGAACAACTTCTCGTTCTTCGCGCTGATGGCCAACCAGGAAGCGATGCAGGGGCATGGTCAGAGCGAGGCGATGCAGGCGGCGATGCAATCGTTCATGCCGCTCATGGCCGAGCCGCCCCAGATGGCACCGGCCACCCCGATCGCTGCTGTCGGTTTCGAGATCTGAGGGCGGCGCTCGTCATGGCCAAGTATCTGTTGTCCACGTACGCCATCGAAGATGAGATCGATGATGGCCCCGAATCGCCGGAAGACATGCAGGCGATGGTTGGAGCGATGATCCAACTCGAGGCCGACATGGACGCCAGCGGGACATTCGTCTTCGGAGGGGCGCTGCACGGCCCCGATGCGGCGACGGTCGTCACCGGGGGTGAATCTGGCGTCGTGATGACAGACGGTCCCTTCGCCGAATCGAAAGAGCACATCGCCGGGTTTTACATCATCGAGGCCGCAGACCTCGACGCCGCTCTCGAGTGGGCCGGCAGAGTGTCTTCCTGTGTGAAGCGACCGATCGAGGTGTCGCCGTTCGCCGCGACGGGTCGTGTGGTTGATCACATGGGCGACATGCCTGACAGTTGATCGATGGGTGAAGGCCCGGTCGGTGAAGACGTCGAGCACGTATTCCGCACGGCGTACGGCCAAGCAGTTGCAACGCTCGTCCGAGTCTTCGGCGACATCACCGCGGCCGAGGATGCGGTTCAGGATGCGTTCGTCGTCGCCGCCGAGCGATGGCCGAACGACGGTGTTCCGGCGAACCCAGCCGGGTGGATCATCACGACCGCTCGCCGTCGCGCCATCGACACCTTCCGCCGGACCGTTCGAGGCAACGAGCTCGAGCGAGATGCCGAAGGGGCGGGGGCCGAAGCCCTCGGGGTCGGGGGCGAGCCGAACGACAACGGAATGACGGGAGCAAGCGTTGTGCCTGATGACCAACTTCGGCTGATCTTCACGTGCTGTCATCCGTCTCTTCGGAGTGAGCATCAGGTGGCGCTCACGTTGCGGCTGCTCGGTGGACTGAGCGTTGGGGAGGTGGCCCGGTCGTTCCTTGTCAGCGAGGCAGCCATGGCTCGTCGCCTCGGCCGAGCCAAGTACAAGATCAAAGCAGCCAACATTCCGTACCGCGTGCCCGTCGGCCCAGACCTCGCACAACGAGTGAGCTCGGTGTTGTCTGTCATCTCGTTGATCTACAACACCGGCGCCGACGAGTTGGTGGCTCGCCCCATGTTGCGCTCAGAAGGCATCCGGCTCGCGAGAGCGCTGGTCATGCTCATGCCCGACGAGGCTGAGGCAGCTGGTTTGCTTGCGCTGCTCGTCCTCAACGAATCGCGAGTCGAAGCGAGGACGAGAATCGACGGATCCTTGGTGCTACTCGCCGAGCAGGATCGGACGGTGTGGGACCAAAGGCTGATAGCGGAGGGCCATACGATCGTTCGAGACTGCATCGAGCGTGATCGGCCCGGCCCATTCCAGCTGCAGGCAGCGATCCAAGCCGTGCATTGTCATGCGAGAACCTACGAAGACACCGATTGGCCACAGATCGTCCTGCTCTATGACCATCTCCTCTCGCTTCTACCAACGCCGGTCGTTGCCATGAATCGGGCCATCGCCCGGGCCGAGACCGAAGGGCCTGTCGTTGCGCTCGACGAGCTCGCTGGGCTCGAGGTGGACCTCGACGGCTACCACCTCTTTCATACGACACGAGCCACACTGCTCAGAGGGCTCGACCGACCGCAAGAGTCCCGCGTCGAGTTCGAACGAGCGCTTGCCGTCGCCCCGACGAACCAACAGCGGCAGTTTCTCCGTCGCCAGCTCGACGACATCTGCTCCGCTTGACCTGGCTCCCTGTGGCGATGGCCGAGATCACAGAACGCGCGAGTCTCAGAACTTGACCAGTTGGTCAAGTTGATGCGACGATTTGGGTTCTCTCCGGCCGGATTCGCTGGCCGAACTCTCGAGGAGTCTCCATGCCCGAGGCAGTCATCGTTTCCACCGCTCGTAGCGCCATAGGTCGTGCCTTCAAGGGCTCGCTGAAGGACGAGCGCCCTGAGGACATCAGCGCCCAGATCGTCAAGAGT
>CAZYLX010000551.1:0-3134 GCA_964648595.1 uncultured Acidimicrobiaceae bacterium | reverse complement strand
GGCAAGGTCTCGAACGTGTTCACCGAGCGTGTCGAGCGGGACGTTGTAGGAGCCAGGAATGTGCTCGGTTTCGAACTCGCCGCCTGTTCTGACATCGAGAATTCGAAGGTCGGGATCCTCGTGCTGGAGTTGCCGAAGTCGACTCACGTCGATGACATCGGTTGATGGAACGGTTGTTGCGGTGGTCATGGTGCCTCCATTGGAGAAAGATGATGAATGGTTCGGGGGTGGACTGGATGGAGCTGGCCGGAGAGCAGATCGTGCACGGCGCCTCGAATCTCGAGACGACCATCCCTGGCCGCAGTGCCGACCGGACCGGCATGCCGTGCGAGTTCCTCGACGGTGTTGGCAACGTTGCATCGGACGAGGTCGTCCGTGCTGGCCTCTGGCATCGACGCCGCAAGTCGGCAGATCGGTTCCACGATTGGCGCAAGGTGTCCGCCACAGGTTCCGCCGGCAGCAGCTTGGACCGCGCCGCAGCCCGTGTGGCCGAGCACGACGAGGAGGTCGACACCGAGCTCGCCGACGGCGTAGTCGAGGCTGGCGAGGGCGGCAGGGCTCGCGGTGTTGCCGGCGATTCTGACGACGAACAGACTCCCCGCCGGTTGGTCGAAGATGACGGAAGGCGGCACCCGGGCGTCGGAGCAAGCCAGGATTGCGGCCGTTGGCTCGTGCACTGGTGGCTGATCGAGCACGTTGTCCGGCTCGCTCCCCTCGACCAACCGGTGGGCCTCGACGAGCTGCTGCCACCGATCGGTGTCAGACATTGGTCATCGTCTCACTTTCAGCGGGAGGTCCGACAGACACAGCGACTGCTCCCCCGGACCGCTCATCGATCCCGTAGCGCCGCTGATCCGAAGGGGCGGGTCGATCGGCCAAGATCGATTCGACCGCGTCATCGGTCGAGGTGTGCACTCGCTCGCCCAACTCCTGCCAGATGCCGGCGTTGCGAAGCACATCGCGAACCGGGCCCTTCACATCGGCGAGGTGGAGGGAGACGCCGCGGTCACCCATTTCGACGAGTACCTCACTGATCATCTCCGCCCCCGTTGCGTCGAGATCGTTGATTCCTGAGGCGTCGAGGATGAGGGCCTTCGGCTCGTCAACGATCTCATCGGCATGGCCCAGAATCAGCCTTTTCACGTTGACAGCATTCACGAATGACAGTGCGGCATCGACACGGACGATTCGGATGCCATCGATCGTGCGGGCCTCGGGAAAGCGAGCCGTGTTTCGGTAGCTCGTGGTGCCGTCGACATGACCGAGGATTGCCGAGTGGGGCAGTGACATTCGGGCGAAGACAACAAGCATCGAGGCGATGACTGCAACGAGGATGCCGAGTTCGATTCCCAAGACGAGGGTGGCGAAGAACGCAACTCCAAGACCGACGAGGTCGCTCTTCTTGACCTTTGCGATGTGTCGCATCTCCGCGATGTCGATCAAGCCGGTGACCGCCATGATGATGATGGCTCCGAGCGCTGCGTTCGGCAGCGAGGCGAACAATGGGGTGAGGAAGGCGATCGTCGCGACCACGATCCCTGCCGTGATGATCGATGCGAGGGGGGTTCGGGCGCCAGCGGTGTCGTTGACCGCCGTGCGAGAGAACCCGCCCGTCACCGGGAAGCCGCCGAAGAGACCAGAGGCGACGTTTGCCGCCCCGAGGCCAATCAGCTCATTGTTCGGAACAACCTCGTAGCGATGTCGGCGGGCGTAGACCTTGGCCACGGCGATCGACTCCATGAATCCGACGATCGTGATGACGAGGGCGGTTGTTGCCAGATTCTCGATCAATGTGCCGTCGAAGGTCGGGAGTCCGAAGGCGGGAAGCGTGTCTGGGATGTCACCGACGACGCTGACGCCCTTGTCCTCGAGCCCAAAGAGCTCCACGGCAAGGATCGAACCAACAACGACGACCAGGGCAGCCGGCACTCGCGGCGCGAATCGCTTGAGGATGAAGAGGGCGACAAGAGCAGTGAGGCCGAGCGTCAGCGTGGTGTTGTTGGTTTCCAACGCGTTGTCGATCACTTCGCGGACCGTCTCGTAGAAATGGTCCTTCCGCTCGATCGAGATGCCGAGGATGTGTTTCGCCTGCGAGAACCCAATGATGATCGCCGCAGCCGCCGTGAACCCGACAAGCACTGAATGCGAGAGGAAGTTCACCAGGAAGCCGAGCCGACCAATCCCGAGCACGATGTGCACGAGACCCACCATCAACGCAAGCAGTGCCGCCGCCGCGATGTAGCCACTCGTGCCTTCTTCGACCAGCGGCGCAAGAGCCGATGCAGTGAGCAACGACACAATGGCCACCGGGCCGACGGCGAGCTGGCGCGAACTTCCGAAGAGGGCGTAGATCAGAACAGGAACTGTCGCTGCGTAGAGACCAACCTCTGGCGGCAGTCCAGCCAGGAGGGCATAGGCCATCGCCTGAGGGACCAACATCGCTCCGACCGTGAGCCCTGCTGCAAGATCGCTTCGGAGATCCGTCCGTTGGTACCGGGGTCCCCAACCGAGAATCGGTAGAACCTTCTCGAGATTTGCCATAAGTACGAATATACGGACATTTTGACTCGACGTCAACACATACCCCCTGGGGTATGTTGGACACATGCAGTTTCCGCCAGAGACATCCGCTGAAGTCATCAAACGCCTCCGCCGGCTCGAGGGCCAGATTCGAGGCCTCCAGCGCATGGTCGACGAAGGGTCAGACTGCAAGGACATCGTCACGCAGCTCGCTGCGGCAAAGGGAGCACTCGACCGGGTCGGCTTCCGCCTGATGACGGCTGCGCTCGCCAGCCCCGACGGCGACACCGATGTCGAAGAACTCGAGCGCCTGTTCCTCAAGCTCAGTTAGAGACGAGAACGGAGAGTTGATTCACCCAGAGCGTTGACGAAGTCCGTTCTCGTAGTGTTCCCCTCGGAGGAGTGGGCGTGAAGAGCACGAGGAAGCCGTTCGTCGGGGTGCCGACGAACGCAGAGCTGATACTGCGCTGTCGTCGAGGCGACGAGCGTGCCTGGCGGATCCTGGTGGAGCGCTACGAGCGCCTCCCGTATGCCATGGCCACCCGGGAAGGCTTGGACAACGACCAGGCTGCTGATGTGACCCAGCACGCATTCGCTGAGCTCCACAAACGACT
>CAZYLX010000550.1:0-3137 GCA_964648595.1 uncultured Acidimicrobiaceae bacterium | reverse complement strand
ACTTCGTCGCCCGCACCGCAAAGGAACGCAGAGAAGCACACCGACCGTGACACGCCAATCACAGACGCTGCCCTCCCCTCGAATCGCATGTGTTGCCGGACATGTGTCTACACACCCAGCGACGGACCTCGCTAGAGATGTTGACGTCCGTCCCTGATCTGATTTGTCTAGCCGGATACGTCGTCAGAGTCTCGACAGTCCTCATCCCATGACTGTTGGGTGTATCCCGCCCCCGCTACCCTTATTCCGGTGAGCTACAAGCTGAGCCACCTCCAGGCGTTGGAGGCCGAGTCGATTCACGTGATTCGGGAGGCCGTCGCTGAGGCTGAACGTGCCGTATTGCTGTTCTCGGGGGGAAAAGACTCGGCGGTGCTGCTGCGTTTGGCGGTGAAAGCGTTCTTTCCCGCACGGTTGCCGTTTCCGGTGATGCATATCGATACGGGTCACAACTTCGAAGAGGTCCTTGATTTCCGTGATCGCACGGTTGACGAATTGGGTGTCGAACTGATCGTGGCGTCGGTGCAGGAAGCGATCGACGAGGGTCGAGTGGTTGAAGAGACCGGTCCGAACGCATCCAGGAACCGACTGCAGACCGAGCCGCTGTTGTCGGCGATCGAGCGGCATCGGTTCGATGTTGTGTTCGGTGGTGCTCGGCGTGATGAGGAGAAGGCTCGGGCGAAGGAGCGGATGTTCTCGTTCCGTGATGAGTTCGGGCAGTGGGATCCGAAGAATCAGCGTCCGGAGTTGTGGTCGATGTACAACGCACGGCATCGCAACGGGGAACACATCCGAGTGTTTCCGATCTCGAACTGGACGGAGATGGACATCTGGCAGTACATCCTCGACCAAGAACTCCAGCTGCCGTCGATCTACTTCACACATCGTCGACACGTGTTCGAGCGTGACGGCCTACTGATGGCGGATAGCCCGTTCATCCAGCGTCGTGACGATGAAGAGGTGTTCGAAGCGGACGTTCGGTTCCGGACCGTCGGCGACATGTCGTGCACGGGTTCGTTCGCGTCGACAGCATCAACGGTCGAAGCCATCATCGACGAGGTGTCGACAACACGGATCACCGAACGGGGTGCCTCTCGAGCGGATGACCTGACGGCGGAGGCGGCGATGGAAGACCGCAAGCGTGAGGGGTACTTCTAGTGATGCACACGGATCTCGTACGTTTGGCGACGACCGGGTCGGTTGACGATGGCAAGTCGACGTTGATCGGCCGGATGCTGTTCGATACCAAACAGATCTTCCAGGATCAACTCGCAGCGATAGAAGAGGCCTCCCGACGGCGCGGATCGGATGAAGTGGACCTGGCGTTGCTGACCGACGGGTTGCGCGCGGAGCGGGAGCAGGGCATCACGATCGATGTCGCGTACCGCTACTTCGCGACACCGAAACGCAAGTTCATCCTGGCGGACACACCCGGCCATGTGCAGTACACGCGCAACATGGTCACCGGTGCGTCCACAGCGGACATCGCTCTTGTCCTTGTCGATGCGCGTTTGGGTGTGCTCGAACAGACCCGGCGCCACGCGTTCCTCTCCTCGTTGCTGCGGGTCCCGCATCTGGTGCTGTGTGTCAACAAGATGGACCTCGTTGGATACGACCAGGGCGTGTACGACGCGATCGTTGACGAATTTCGTGAGTTTGCCGCGAGACTCGACATCGCAGACCTTCGATTCGTACCGGTCTCTGCACTCGTGGGTGACAATGTTGTCGAACCCTCGATGAACATGCCGTGGTACGACGGCGCTCCGCTGTTGACGATCATGGAGAACATCCATGTCGCATCGGACCGGAACCTCATCGATGCCCGGTTCCCGATCCAGTACGTGATCCGGCCCCACCGTGCCGAGTTCCACGACTACCGCGGCTACGCCGGCCAGGTCGCCTCCGGCGTGTTCAGGCCCGGTGACGAAGTGACCGCACTTCCGACCGGGTTCACGACCCGCATCGCAGAGATCGATACGTTCGACGGACCGGTCGAGGAAGCAGCAACCCCGATGTCGGTCGCGATACGCCTCGAAGACAATATCGATCTGTCACGAGGCGACATGCTCGCCCGAACACACAACCAGCCGATGGTCGGACAGGACATCGACGCGATCGTTGCGTGGATGTCCGACTCGGTCCAGTTGCGCCCCGGGGCGAAGTACGCCATCAAGCACACCACCCGGTGGGCTCGAGCGATGATCACGGATCTGCGGTACCGCTTCGACGTCACGACGCTGCATCGCGACGAGTCAGCAACCTCCTTGGGTCTCAACGAGATCGGGCGGGTCCGCCTGCGCACAACCGCTCCCCTGTTCTTTGACGAGTATCGACGCAACCGAGAAACCGGGTCGTTCATCCTCGTCGAGGAGGGAACGAACAACACCGTCGGAGCCGGGATGATCGGCGGACCTGCGTCGTGAACGACGACATCGTCTGGCACCCGGGGCAGGTAGCACGAAGAGACCGGGTCGCCGCGACCGGCGGACCCGGGGCGACGTTGTGGCTCACCGGTCTCTCCGGGTGCGGGAAGTCCACGATTGCTCACATTGCCGAGATGATCCTCGTCGGATCCGCGCGTGGAACGTATACGCTCGACGGAGACAATATCCGGCACGGCTTGAATACCGATCTCGGGTTCTCGGCCGCTGATCGTTCCGAGAACGTGCGGAGAGTCGGTGAAGTTGCCCGACTGATGGCCGACGCTGGCCTTGTCGTCTTCGCCCCGCTCATCTCCCCCTACCGGGCAGACCGCGACGCTGTACGCCGGGCCCATGAGGCAGCCGGTATCGATTTCTTCGAAGTGTTCGTCAACACGCCGATCGACGTCTGCGAGCAGCGCGACCCAAAGGGCCTCTACGCGAAGGCCCGAGCGGGCGAGATCACCCAGTTCACCGGTATCGACGACCCATACGAAGCACCAGAGGCTCCCGACCTGACGCTCGATGCCACGGACACTGACCCCACCGCACTCGCCCAGCGGCTTCTCGCGCTGCTCGACGGCGGCTCGTCGGCGTAGGCGTGTCCAGTGTCTGTATCCGTGGGGATGGGGCCGTTTCACCAGATTCGGACAACGATCGCCCTGCGCCCTCGCGTCCCACGACTCTCTCAGACTCGGACTCCCGCTCACCATCATCGCC
>CAZYLX010000549.1:0-3144 GCA_964648595.1 uncultured Acidimicrobiaceae bacterium | reverse complement strand
AGTCATCGAGACCGGCCGATCAACGACAGCGATCACCACAGACGAACCGTTGCTGATCGAAGTCCCGATGGCCATGGGTGCCGTCCCGATCGTCGCCGATGGCGTCGTCACCGGAGCCATTCTCGTCGTGCGAGTGTCAGCAAAGCCGTTCGATCGCGATGAACTCGACGCGTTGGAGATGCTGGCGCCGCTCGTCGGTTCCGCATTCGCGGCCGCCGACACCCACGAGACAGCGACAGAGCTCGCTGACGTCGAACCACTGACGGGCCTCCAGAATCGACGACGGCTCGACCTCGATCTCGCCTCGATCTCGGCCGACGATCAGGTTGCGTACGTGATGATCGACATCGACCACTTCAAGAACTTCAACGACACCAACGGACACTCAGCCGGTGACCAGGCGCTCCGCACGGTGTCGTCGATCCTGGCAGCCGCGGTGCGATCCAAGGATCTGGTGTATCGCTACGGCGGTGAAGAGTTCTGTGTGCTCCTGCCCGGCGCATCTGCCGATGAGGCCGCCGTCGTCGCCGAGCGTGCTCGTGCGGCGGTCGAGGGAGCGTCGATCCCCGGCATGGAGAACCAACCAGACGGGCGAGTCACCATCTCGGTTGGAGTCAGCGATTCCGCATTCGGCACACCGAGCGATTTGGTGGAGCGGGCAGACGCGGCGCTCTACGAGGCGAAACGCTCAGGCCGGAACCGGGTCGCTCTTCACCAACCGGACTGACGCGATCACAGCGCCCCGACCTTGCTCTAGTTCTCGAGGGCAAAGCTGAAGTTGGTGAGATCCGAGATCTCACCAACGAGCAACGTGCCAGACAAGACCGTGAAGATGACCGTGAGTGCAAGCGCCGCCTGCAGAGTCGGTGTGAGCACAACGGGAGACTCGTCGCCGTCAGGTACCGGCATGAACCACATCTGCTTCGCAACCGCGAGGTAGTAGTACGCCGCGATCACAGAGTTCACCGCGGCAACAACGGCAAGCGCAATACCCCACGAGGTGCCACCATCGGTGAGCACACGGAAGATCTCGAACTTTGCCCACCAGCCACCGACGGGAGGGATCCCGGCAAGGCTGAACAAGAAGGCGGTCATCACCACAGTCAGCCCCGGGGCGTAGTTGAACAAGCCGCCGTAGCTGGAGATCTCGCCCGAGCCGGTCTTGCGGGCCACCGAGATCACGACCGCGAACGCACCAAGGTTCATTGCGGCATAGATCACGAGATACGTCACGATGGCTGACGTGGCTTGTTCCGGTCGATCACCGAACACGGCCAGTGGCGCAAGCATGTAGCCGGCCTGGGCAACTCCGGAGTAGGCCAACATGCGAACGATGTTGGTCTGTCGGAGCGCGATCAGATTGCCGACGGTCATGGTCGCTGCGCTCAGCACCCAGATGAGCGGCTCGACCACATCTGACTGACCGGGGAAGGCGTAGATCACCACGCTCACCAGCGCAACGAAGCCTGCTGCCTTCGACGCAACGGCCAAGAACGCTGTGAGTGGCGTGGGAGCACCTTCGTAGGTATCGGGGGCCCAGGTGTGGAACGGTACGGCCGAGACCTTGAAGCCGAACCCGATGATGGTGAACACGACAGCTAGTGTGATTGCTGGGGCGCTTCCGCCCGTGGTGATGGCGGCGCCGATGTCGGTCAGCTTCGTACTCCCGCTGAGGCCGTACAGCAGCGACATCCCGTACAGCATGATCGCCGAGGCGAAGACACCCATGAGCATGTACTTGAGGCCTGCTTCGTTCGACTTGAGATCGCGTTTGCGCCAGGTGGCCATGAGATAGGCGGGTATCGACACGAGCTCGATAGCGACGAAGATCGAGACGAGGTCGCGGGCCGAGGTCATCACCAACATGCCAACGATCGACGCGGAGATCAGCTGGTAGTACTCACTGTCGTAGTAGTCACCTTCGAGCATGTAGTTCGCTGAGAGCAGCACAACGACATAGCCGGTGAGAAGGAACATCGCCTTGAGAACCAAGGCGTACTCATCGACCACCCATGCACCATCGAACATCACCCTGGGCAGTTCACCGCCGTCGTTCCACAACGTGATCACCGGGATCAACGAGATCAGGAACGTGAAGCTGGTGAGCGTCGGAATGTGTTTGCGGACCCGCTCGAGACCGATGAGATCGACGACAGTGACGAACGCCCCGGTCAACAACAACAGCAGTTCGGGTGCAGCCGCGTGCCAATCGATGGCGGGCCGCTCGAACGGGGCCTGTACGACTTGAGCCAGGATGGCAGCGAACATGGGTTACTTTCCGAGAGCGGCGACGGCGTCGGAGACGGCCGTGATCGGGTCGTTCATGACGTCGAACATCAGGCCGGGGAAGAAACCCAAGACCACGATCAGTACGAGGAGCGGCGTCCATGCCAACCACTCGAAGGTGTTCACGTCGTGGATGTTCGGATCGTCTTCGAATTCCTCCGACGGGTTACCAAACGCTGTCCGTTGGAGCATCCACAGCAGGTAGCCGGCGGCGAGAACAGTGCCGATGGCAGCCACGACCATGTAGAAGCGGAAGAGGTTGACGTTCAGTCCCGGCGCCGGGCTGTACGAAGCGAGGATGACCGGGAACTCACCCCAGAAGCCGGCAAGGCCGGGCAGCCCGAGCGAGGCCATCGTCGTGAAGCCGAGAATCCAGCCCATGTGGGGTGCCTGCACCAGCAAACCACCGAGTCGCTTGATCTCGAGGGTGTGGTAACGCTCCTTCACCGAACCGGCAACGAAGAACAACATGCCGGTGATCAGGCCGTGAGCGACCATGCCGAAGACGGCGGCTTGGAGGCCGAAGGTGGTGAGTGTGGCGATGCCCAGCATCACGTAACCCATATGGGCCACAGATGAGAAGGCGATGAGGCGCTTCATGTCGGTCTGGGCCAGGCAGCCAAGTGCACCGTAGATGATGCCGATGACAGCCAGGGCACCGATGATCGGGGCCCAGTCGACCGCGGCCTCCGGCAAGATCGGAATGGCAATCCGGATGAAGCCGTAAGTGCCGAGCTTCAGCAACACAGCAGCCAGGATGACAGAACCTTGCGTCGGAGCCTGAGTGTGAGCGTCCGGCAGCCAGGTGTGGAACGGGAACATCGGCACCTTGATGCCGAACCCGAGGAACATGCCGCC
>CAZYLX010000548.1:0-3146 GCA_964648595.1 uncultured Acidimicrobiaceae bacterium | reverse complement strand
ACTGAACGTCACGTCGAGTGATTCCTGGCCTTCACCCTGGCGGACGAGTCCTGCTTCGGCATGAATCACAGCGGCGTAGGCAGCGCGCTGCGATTCTGGGCCGTCCTGGCCGAAGCCACTGATCGACAACATGATGAGCCGCGGGTTCAAGGCCGAAAGGGCAGACCAGTCGACTCCGTGACGAGCGAGGACCCCGGGCCGGAAGTTCTCGATGAGCACGTCAGCCGCCGACGCGAGCTCTGCGATGAGCTCGGACCCGCCGGGCTTTCGCATGTCGATGCTGACATCTCGCTTACCGCAGTTCTGCTGTGTGAAATACGTCGACAGACCAGCCGTCGGCCGACCCCACAGACGCGACACATCACCTTCTGGCGGCTCGACCTTGACTACGTCGGCACCGAGGTCGGCCAACACCCGCCCTGCGACGGGGCCGGCGAAGACCCTCGAGAGATCCAGAACCCGAACACCGGCGAGAGGACGGTTTTCCATGGTGTCGGACACTAGTGCTGACTTCAGCGGGCGTCCGCTGGCTCGTCCGCCAGCTGGCCGAGACCGGTGCAACAGGAGATGATGGTGCTCGGCAGGCGACAGGCAGGAGACCGAGTCGATGGTCAAGAAGGCAGACAAGTTCCAGTTGAACTTCGACGTGACCGACTCGGAATCGGAACGCAAGGCGCGCCGGCCCCAGGAGTACTACGACGGCATCAAGGCCAAGTTCGCGGAAGAGCGGGATATCCGCCTGGGTTACCGACCGCCTGGCACCGACATGTATCAACCGTTGGAGGGTGAGCTCGCTCACTACGAGACGGATCCGTATGCCGACGACGTCGTCGAGCGGGAGCCCATCGTCGACGACGTCGAGGTGTTGTTCATCGGGGGTGGCTTCTCTGCTCTGCTCACCTCCGCTCGGCTGAGAGAGAAGGGGGTCGAGAGCATCCGCATCGTTGAGCGAGGCGCCGACGTCGGCGGAACCTGGTATTGGAATCGGTACCCGGGCGTCGCCTGCGACGTGGTCTCCTATGACTATCTGCCGCTACTCGATGAGATGGGCTACGTGCCGACTCGGCACTACGCCGAAGGTCCGGAGATCTTCGCCCACTGCCAGGCGATCGCCAGGAAGTACGAGCTCTACGACCTCGCCGTGTTCCAGACGACGGTCACGACAACCACGTGGAGCGAGCTCGACCAGATGTGGGAGCTGACGACCGATCGTGGCGATCGGATGCGGGCCAAGTTCGTTGTGTGTGCCAACGGCACCCTGGCCAAGCCGAGGCTTGCCCGCATCAATGGGATGGAGACCTTCGAAGGCGAGTCGTTCCACACCTCCCGCTGGGACTACGACCTGACCGGTGCGGATCTCTGCAACCTGGAAGACATGCGAGTCGGGATCATCGGAACGGGTGCCAGCGCTGTCCAGATCATTCCCAATCTCGGGGCGAACGCCAAGTCGGTTCACGTCTTCCAACGCACGCCGTCCTCGATCGACATTCGTGATGACTGGGAAACCGATCAGGAGTGGGCCAACAGTGTGGAGCCGGGCTGGCAGGCGAGGCGTCGGGCGAAGATCATCGCCAAGCAGCGACGCCAGGCCGAGAAGCGGGCAACGCTCACCGGAATCACCCGAGAGGAGAAGGTCCGCCGGCAGGAGAACGCAAACATCGACGCGATGATGCGAATCCACGACCGGATCGACCAGGTCGTCGAGGATCCGGTGACGGCCGACGCTCTCAAGCCTTGGTACATGCTGATGTGCAAGCGGCCGTGTTTCCACAATGGCTATCTGCCGACCTTCAACCGGCCAAACGTGCACCTCGTCGACACAGCGGGCATGGGCATCACCGAGATCGGTCCGAAAGGGCCGATTCATGACGGCGTCGAGTATGAGGTTGACCTGCTGATCTACGCGACCGGTTTCGAGGTCCAACAGACCGGGATCTACAACAAGATCGTGGGCGAGCACGGGGTCGACCTCAACGACAAGTACGCCGACGGCATCCGAACGTTGCTCGGCGTGCACTCCCATGGCTTTCCGAACTTGTTCGTGATGGGCGGCTATCAGGCCTCGTTCCAGTTCAACCTGACGGATCTGCTCCAGGTCCAGGGCGATCACATTGCGAACTGCATCGACCACGCCCGCTCACAGGGATTCGACACGATTGATGTGATTCCCGAAGCCGAGGAGTGGTGGGTGTCCGAGGTCATCGCTCATCGTGGGAAGACGAACCGCAACCAGGAATGCACTCCCGGCTACTACAACTTCGAGGGCCAGGAGAATCGACGCCAGGACGGCAACTACAACGGCGGCTTCCCTCGATACATCGACCACATCACCTCGATCGAAGCGTCGATGGACGAACACTTCGTGTTCACCCGCGATTGACACTCCCGGTTCAGAACACGATGAGGCCGGTCGATGGCGGCTCCGAGCCAAGCACGTCATCGACAGGGCCGCCGAGCCAGCGGAGCGCGTCGGCGTAGAGATCGACCGCATCGACGGCGATCGGCAGATCGCCGTCGACGAGCGAATCGAACTCGTAGCTTCCGGCCACCTGACCGCCAACGACACCACCACCCAGGAGAAGCTGGGTGCTCGCCCGCCCGTGGTCGGTGCCGCCGGAGCCGTTCTCTGCGACTCGCCGACCGAATTCCGTTGTCGTCATGACGAGGGATCGTTGACGGTCGGCGGATCCGAGCGATTCCCAGAAGTCAGCCAAGGAGCTCGCCACCTGATCGAGGAGGGCGGCCTGGGTGGCCAACTGATCGGCATGTGTGTCGAAACCCTCGATACCGACGGTCACCACTCGAAGACCGGGGCGGGTGGAGATCAGATCAGCAGCGACCTGCAGCTGCAGGTCGAGCGCAGCGGAGTTCCGATCGGCGTAGGCGTCGCCCGCGTCGAGGTCGCCGATGTCGTTGATGATCTTCTGGGTCGACAATGCCAACGGCAAGGCGCCGCGGGCCGTTTGGAGCAGTGCCCCCTCGCTCATCGAGCCCTGTGAGACAGCGAGCAGGAACGTCTCGTAGTCGGCGACGCTCATCCCGGGTGGTGGATCGAGTCGAAAGTCCGAAGGATCGTTGACTGCAGCGCTGTTCGACCCGGCCAGGGCCCTCGGCCCGGCACCGAGCGCGATGGCCTCGAGTGGCTC
>CAZYLX010000547.1:0-3162 GCA_964648595.1 uncultured Acidimicrobiaceae bacterium | reverse complement strand
CCCGGTCAGCTACTACAGCTTCGGTGGCTGGAAGGCCAGCCTGTTCGGTGACACCCACATGTACGGCCCCGAGGGCATCAACTTCTACACCAGGGGCAAGGTCGTCACGAGTCGATGGCCCGACCCGGCATCGAGCACCATCGACCTCGGCTTTCCCGAAACCCGCTGACCAGCTCCTTCAGCGAATTCGCTCATTCAAATCCGCATCCAACGAGGAGAAGTTCATGGACATCGGTGTCGTACTGCAGACCACACCCCCGGCGGCGCGAGTCATCGATTTGGCCAAGCGAGCTGACAGCTTCGGTTTCAGTCACGTGTGGACCTTCGACTCCCACATTCTCTGGGAGGAGCCATACGTCATCTATTCACAGATCCTGGCCGAGACCCGCAATGTCATTGTTGGGCCGATGGTCACCAACCCGGCGACTCGGGACTGGACCGTCACGGCATCGACGTACGCCACGCTCAACGAGATGTATGGCAACCGCACGATCTGCGGCATCGGTCGCGGTGACTCGGCGGTTCGCGTCACCAACGGCAAGCCCACCACACTCAAGACCTGGCGAGAATCGATCCAAGTGATCAGTGATCTCGCCAACGGTCGCAGCACCGAATACAACGGCTCGACCATCACGCTTCCATGGGCGTCGAAAAGCGAGCTCGAGGTGTGGGGCGCCGGCTACGGGCCCAAGGCGTTGAAGCTCATCGGGGAAACCTGCGACGGTTTCATCCTCCAGCTTGCCGACCCGTCAATCGTCAAGTGGATGGTCGAAGCGGTCCGGATCGGCGCGTCGGACGCTGGTCGCGATCCCGACGATCTCACGATGTGCATCGCCGCACCGGCCTACGTGGGCGACGACCTTGCTTACGCCCGTGATCAGGTGCGGTGGTTCGGAGGGATGGTCGGCAACCACGTCGCCGACATCGTCGGTCGGTACGGCGACAGCGACGCCGTTCCGCAGGCCCTGACCGACTACATCAAGGGGCGCGAGGACTACGACTACAACCAGCACGGGCAGGCCGGCAACACCCATGCCGACTTCGTGCCTGACGAAATCATCGACCGTTTCTGCCTCCTCGGACCGGTCGAGGCCCACCTCGATCGTTTGGCCGAGCTCGGCGAGCTCGGCGTTGATCAGTTCAGCATCTACCTGCAGCACGACGCCAAAGACCACACGCTCGCGGCGTACGGCGAGAAGGTCCTTCCCGTCCTCCAGGAGACGGTCTTGGCCAAGCAATGATCCTCGCTCGACGAGGCCAGGGTGCCCTTCGACAGGTCGTCCTCTTCGTCGTTGCATTGATTGGAGCGGCCATGATCTGGGAGTTCTACAAAGCCGTTGGCCCGGCCGATGGCGGTGACGTCCTTGGTTGGCGGATCATTCCGAAGACCAACGATCGGGTCATGCCGCACACGTCGAGCATGGTGGCGGAGTTGTTCGACCCAGCCATCGGCAGCGGGGACCAACTCGTTTGGCAGGTGTTGGTCGGGTACGCCTGGTACACGCTACAGATGTCCTTGGGCGGTCTCGCGGTCGGGGCAGCGATTGGCATCGGTCTGGCGGTCGTGATGACCCGGTTCCGCATCATCGAACGGGGCCTCTTCCCGTACGTCGTGATCTCGCAGACCATTCCTCTGATCGCCCTCGCCCCTCAGGTCACCGCCATCCGCGGCGCTCTTGATCTGCCACAGTGGACCTCTGCCGTGGCGCTCGCAGCGTTCCTGGCGTTCTTCCCGATCTGCGTGTCCACCCTTCGTGGACTCCAGGCTGCCCCGGCAGCGGCACTCGAACTCATGGACAGCTACGCCGCCGGCTGGTGGACCACCTTGCGCAAGCTGCGATTCCCCATGGCGGTGCCGGCCATGGTGCCTGGCTTCAAGCTCGGGGCGACCGCAGCCGTCATCGGCGTGATTGTCACCGAAATCACGCTCGGCGGTCTGAGAGGGGTTGGCTTCGCCACCATCGACTACAGCCAGAAGGTCACATCACAGCCGGCGTCGGTCTATGCGGCTGTGTTCGCAGCCGCGGCGCTCGGATTGGTGATGTTCGGTCTGATCGTCGGGGTGGAGGCGATCGTGATGCGTGACCGACCTCGCGAGGAGCAGCCATGAGCGCACACCAGGAGGGAGGCGTCACCAGTTCAGGCGATGCGGTACGAGTGGTCGGCACATCAATGGTCTTCAACCTCGGTGGGGTCGGCGAGATTGCTGCGCTCGACAACGTCGATCTGGCGGTCGCTGATGGTGAGTTCGTCTCCCTGATCGGGCCGTCTGGCTGCGGCAAGTCGACGCTGCTGCGGCTCATCGCCAATTTGCTCGAGCCGACTTCTGGCACGATCGAGGTCAACGCCAAGTCGGCGGCTCAGGCTCGGCTCGATCAGGACTACGGCATGGCGTTCCAGCAGTCGGGTCTCTTCGACTGGCGAACCGTGGCGAAAAACATCGAACTGCCGCTCGAGTTGAAAGGCTGGGACAAGGCCAAGCGAGCGGCGCGGGCCCAGGAGATGCTCGAACTCGTGAAGCTCCCCGATCGCGGGGGACACATGCCGTGGCAACTGTCCGGCGGGCAGCAACAACGGGTCGCCATTGCTCGGGCGCTGGCCTCCCACCCGCCGCTGTTGTTGATGGACGAGCCGTTCGGTGCGCTCGACGAGATGACTCGCGAGCACATGCAGGCTGAACTGCTGCAGATCTGCGATGCGACGAAGACCACCGTCGTGTTCGTTACTCACTCCATTCCCGAAGCGGTCTACTTGTCGACTCGTGTGGTGGTCATGTCGGTTGGCCCTGGCCGGATCACCGAGGTGGTCGATGTGGACCTCGGTCGTGACCGAACCGAGGAGATGAGAGAAGGCGACAGCTTCTACAAGAAGATCATCGAGGTTCGTGAAGCACTCCGTGGTTCGGAACTCGGCGCAGAACATCGCGGTATCGAGGACCGATGACTACTCCCAACGCCACACGCAAGACGCTTCATGTCGTCTGGCCGCCCCTCGTGTTCGGCGTTGGATTCCTCGTCCTGTGGGAAGCCACCGTCGCCGGCTTCGGCATCAAACCGTTCGTCCTCCCGGCTCCAACCGCCATCTGGTCGGCGTTCATCGAGCGTTTCGATGATGTGGTCGAGCAGACGCTCGTCACTTGGACCAACGCCGGCATCGGGCTTC
>CAZYLX010000546.1:0-3170 GCA_964648595.1 uncultured Acidimicrobiaceae bacterium | reverse complement strand
GGGCGGGCAGAGGAGGAGTCGGTTCGGCCCGCTCTGGATGCCGGTGTTGGATTCATTGGTGTGGTGGCCAGCCACACGCGCAGCGAGGCCCTCTTGGCCGAGCTCGATCTGAATCACGAGGAGGCTCTGGTTGTCCACGCACCCGTCGGGCTCCGAATCGGAGCAACAACAGCTGAAGAGATCGCCCTGTCGATCCTGGCCAGCATCGTGCAAGCGATTCGGGTCGACGGGTTGGAGTCGCCGAAGACGGACGCGGTCGTTCGGCCGGCCACGGTCATCGACCCGGTGTGCGGCATGACCGTCACCGTCGCCGACGACACACCGCACCTCAATCACGAAGGCGTCGACTTCTGGTTCTGCAATCCCGGTTGCCGAGATCGTCACGCCGACGAGCTCGCCACCTCGCGCTGATGATCCTCGCCGTGGCGACACTCATGGTGACAGCACCGTGACCCTCGACGCGGCCGAGCTGCGCGACAAGCTCGACCAGGTCGACTACTTGGTCGACGACGGCCTTGTCACCGCTCTGTTCCTGGCTCAGGCGACTGGCCAGCCGTTGTTGCTCGAGGGTGAGCCCGGCGTTGGAAAGACCAGCGCAGCGAAGGCCTTGGCTGAAGTTCTTGGCGGGCCGTTGATCCGGCTTCAGTGCTATGAGGGCATCTCTGCGTCCGAGGCCTTGTACGAGTGGAACTATCCGGCGCAGCTGCTGTCGATTCGTGCCGCGGAAGCGAGCAAGGAGCAGGTCGCGACCACCGACTTGTTCCGTGAGGAGTTCCTCCTCGACCGACCACTGCTCCGGGCGGTTCGTCACGAGGGCGATGCGCCGGCGGTGCTGCTCATCGATGAAGTCGACCGCGCCGACGACGAGTTCGAAGCTTTGTTGCTCGAGTTCCTGGCGGAGTCGGCAATCACGATCCCCGAGATCGGCACCATTGAGTCCAGCCAGCCGCCGGTGGTCATCCTGACGTCGAATCGTTCGCGCGAGCTGCACGACGCCCTGAAGCGGCGCTGCTACTACCACTGGATCGAGTATCCCGATGTGCAGCGGGCAGCCGAGGTCGTTCGCCGCCGAGTTCCTTCGAGCGCCGATCCGCTCGTTGCCGTCGCTACGGCGTTCGTCTCGAATGCTCGTGCCCTCGATCTCGACAAGGCGCCCGGGTTGGCTGAGGCCATCGACTGGGTGTCTGCATTGTCCGTGCTCGGGATTGGGAAACTCGACCGATCGTCTGCGCTCACAACGCTTGGTGCCGTTGCCAAGACGCCAGACGATCTCGAGGTTCTCCGAGGCGCGATCGACGACGGAACCCTTGAAGTGGCGTGACCGATTCCTCGTCGTTCCCGGGCCGAGGCGGGTTGTTCGCCGGGGTCGACCGAGCTCTTTTCATCGCCGCCTTCGCCGATCGGCTTCGCACGACTGGTGTTGATGCACCGGTCGGCTCCGCGGCCAGGGCGACGTTGGCCATCGAAGCGTTCGGCCCGCTCACGCGCTCTGATCTCTACTGGCTGCTCCGTATCAGTTTGATTTCACATCGTCGGGACCACGCGGTCTTCGACGAGCTCTTCGAGGCCATGTTCGACTTCGATCTGAATCGCACATCGAAACAGCCCAGAAGCCCCGGTCGATCGCAATCGACGGGAGACGAGCTGCGGTCGGTGCGTCTTCCCGATCGCAGTGACGACGCGGTCAGCGGTGATGGCCTGCCGTGGGCGACCCGGCCGTCGGTGATGGCGATGCCGGCCGACGACGTCGATGGCGATACCGACGACGTCACCGAGCTCAGCGAGCGATTGCGCTCGGAGCTGGAACACCTCGCAGACACGCCGTTCGATCTTCTCGATCCGGAAGAGCTCGCCGGAGTCGAACGGCTGCTCGCCACGTCGGCTGCGATCTGGCCGACCCGAAGTAGCCGGAGGAGGCGAAAGCACCCGCATCGGGGGCAGATTGATCTGCGCTCGACCCTGCGTCGATCGTTGCCGACTGGCGGTGAGCCCTTGAAGTGGGTGCATCGTCGTCAGAGTGAACGGGAGCGAAGCGTCGTGCTTGTCGTCGACGTCAGCGGATCGATGGAGTCGTTCGCTCGCGCCTACCTGCACGTCGCTCGAGCCATCGTGGCATCCGGGAGAGGTGAGGTCTTCGCATTTTCGACCGAGTTGACGAGGATCACAGCGGCGCTGCGTCATCGATCGGCCAACGAGGCGATCGATGCGGCCTCCGCCGAGGTCGGCGATCGCTTCGGTGGAACGCGGTTGGCGTCGAGTCTGCGGACGCTGTTGCGCCACCCCGTCTGGGCGGCGTCGGTTCGGGGTGCCGTTGTTGTTGTTGTGTCTGACGGTTGGGACAGTGAATCGCCAGAGGCGATGTCGGCAGCGATGGAACGCCTGAGCCGCCTCGCTCATCGTGTGATCTGGGTCAACCCGCGCAGCGCGGCCGAGGACTTCGAGCCACTCGTTGGCGCCATGGCCGCGGCACTGCCGCACTGCGATCACTTCCTGTCTGGGCACACCACCCGATCGATGGCTGAGGTCATCGATGCCATCACGGCCAGCTGAGTTGACGCGAGCCTGCGGTCTCACCACCATGAGGAGATGACGACAGAACGCCCTTTTCGTGTCCTCGGCCTGCAACAGATCGCTATCGGCTCACTCGACAAGAGTGCGCTGAGCGGACTCTGGACCGGCCTGCTCGGTGTCGAGAAGGTGAGCGACTATCAGTCCGAGAACGAGAACGTTGACGAGGACATTCTCCGGCTGGGCGATGGGCCACATGCCGTCGAGATCGATTTGATGCAGCCGCTGGATTCTGAACGTTCACCGAAGGTCCACGTCCCGACTCTGAATCACGTTGGCCTCTGGATCGATGACCTTTCGGCCTGTGTCGAGTGGTTGACCGAACAGGGCATGCGCTTCACCCCAGGGGGTATTCGCAAGGGTGCCTCCGGCTACGACGTGTGCTTCCTGCACCCGAAGGGCAACGACGACGCCCCCCGCAGTGGCGAGGGCGTTCTCATCGAACTAGTCCAAGCCCCAGACGACATCATCACCGCCCTCACCTAACCCCCTCTCCTCGTTCTGTCCCGGATAACTCTCAATCCTGAGAGTTATCCGGGACAGAACGAGGGTTAGGGGGCGAACATTGGATCGTCGGACACGATCGTGATGCGAGCGCCCTC
>CAZYLX010000545.1:0-3175 GCA_964648595.1 uncultured Acidimicrobiaceae bacterium | reverse complement strand
CCATCAGAGCCAGTAGGAATCCCCAACGTTCGCCCATGAGCATGCCGATGCTGCCAGCAATCTGCAGAGGCGCCAACAGGAACGGATCCGCCCAGGCGCTGGCCTTGTTGAACGCGAAATACGCGATCGGATCTGTGGCTTCGGGTGTTCCGCCATAGACGTTCTCGATGGTCCACCGACCGCGAGGGCGAATCACCGCTACCAGTTGCAGCGCGCCCAACAGGGCGATCATGGCGATCCCGAAGACGGCAACGATCCACGTAGCGGCAGTCACCTCCATCATCGATCCTCCGAATACTCGAGCACGGCCCAACGCGACAGGAGCATCGAGCAGTCACCACGAATCGTTGGCGAATGGTGCTCGGCGGCCCAGAGGCCAACGTCCCGCCCCAAGGACCAACGACCCTGAGAGCAGCCTCGGCCCTCCATCAGACTGCCGCCGGAGGCGTCAGTAAACGGGCGCCCTGAGAGGAGCCGAATGATGGATCAGCGACAGAGAGTTGGCGGCATTGCCGCACTGGTCGAAGCCGCAACGTTCATCTTCGGGATCGGGATGTTCGTCACCGTCCTCCAGGACTACACCTCCGGCGATCCGACGCCTGGCGAGTCGGTGGCCTTCCTGGTTGACAACCAGGCTGCCCTGTACATCTGGAATCTGATCATCTTCATCGTGTTCGGGATTGCCCTCGTCCCTCTCGTGCTGGCGCTCCATGAACGATTGAAGACCGGTTCGCCGGCGCTTGCTCAGGCGTCAGCCGCGTTCGGTCTCATCTGGGCCGGCCTTGTCCTGGCTGCCGGCATGGTCACCAACATCGGCATCGGCACCGTCGCCGATCTCTACGACACCGACCCGGCCCAGGCGGAGACGGTGTGGTCGGCCCTCGACTCGGTCCAGAACGGACTTGGCGGCGGCAACGAGATCGCAGGTGGCATCTGGGTGCTTCTGGTCAGCCTGGCTGCGTTCCGTGCCGCAGCGTTGCCCAGAGCCCTGAACTACCTCGGCGCTGTCAGCGGCATCGCCGGCCTGATCACGATCATCCCGCCCCTCGAAGCGGTCGGCGCAGTCTTCGGGCTGGGCCTCATCGTCTGGTTCGCCTGGCTGGGCAACATCATGTTGCGCGATACCCGAGACGTGACAACCGAAACGTCAGGCCTGTCTGAGATGAAGCCTTGATGGGCAGGCCAGCGGAGGTCACGCTTGAGCGGCAAGTGTCGCGAGAACGTCTGCTGCTTCTCCAGCTGCGGTCCATGTGAGGTGGCCGTGGCCGGTCCATGACTCGAACTGTGACCCGGGGATCTGGTCGGCCAGCCATCGTCCTGCTGCAGCGGGGACGGTCTCGTCGTCTTCGCCGTACCAGAGATGCGTGGGCGTACCGATCTGTGCCAGGTCGAAACCGATCGGTTTCAGATAGAGGCCGGCCTCGTGGGCCGCGCCCCGTCCTCCCTGAGCGAGTGCATCTTTCATGGTTGCTGTGAAGATGTCTCGGGCCCTGCCGGTCGCCAGGAGGTCGCGGTCTCCGCTTGCCATGGTCTTGATCGCGACGTCGACGAACTGATCTTCCCGCCCCGCCCGCATTGCGTAGGCAGCGAGCCCGAATTGGATCCGGCGTACGAAATGTCGCCTCGATGTCCTGGCAACAGCGGCTTTGTCCATGCCGGGCGCATCCGGCGGAGCGATCCCGGCGGCTACGCCGATGCGAGTCACTCTGTCTTTCAGGGCGTGACCGCAGGCCAGGGCGTACGGTCCACCGCCCGAGACACCGAGCACCGCGAACCGGTCGAGTTCCAGAAGGTCGCCTGCCTCGTCGACATCTGCAGCCCAGTCCAGGATGCTGCGGTCGGATTGGAACGTCGAGGAGCCAAAGCCTGGACGGTCCAACGCGATGAGCCGAACGTCAACTCCAGGTACCTCGCTCTCGGGTTGCAGCAGCTCACACTCGACGTGGCTTCCGGTGAACCCGTGAAAGTAGAACACTGGCGTCGCCCCGGCTGGGCCCCATTGCCCGTAGCTGAGCTTGCGGCCGTCGCGAAGCGTCAATGCTCCCTCTTGTCTGGTCACGGTCATCTGAACACCTCGCTACCGCCGCCCAGCTTCCCAAAGAGGAGCCAAAAGGTGAATGAAAGCTCAGCTGCGATCGCCACCGCGATACCGACGGCAATGATGACTTCATAGCTCGGGTAGACGAAGCTCACGAACAGTTCAGCCAAGTAGCCAAAGCACCCGAGTATCAAGAGGATGCCGATGGGTCTTGGGAGCCAGCCTGACTTGAGGACCAACCGGCCGAGGGGGTACAGGAAGAGGCCGCTGAACAGCCCAGCGACGTAGTAGCCGTGACTGTGCAGGTCGAGAAACAGCATCGTGAGAGCTTCTCGTTGGTCCGCGGTGAAGGCCGTCAAGTAGTTGGCATCGCCCAACAGAACCAGGGCCGCGAACTGGTTGAGCATGTTGGCCATCATGATGGGAACAGAGGCCAGACCGAAGACCAACATGAGCGAGGCGAGATTGCGGTCGACTGGTCTGAACAGCTTGAACAAGACCAGGATCACCAGCAAGAAACACGTGTGATGAAGCAGACCGCTCACGAAACCGATGCGGAAGAGCGACTCGGAGGCGACAATGTTGTCGGCCGTTTCAGCGGCGTCTCCAGGCACAACGAGTCGGAGGCCGACATACAACTCGGCGAACATGCCGAACACGATGACGAGCAGGTAGAGCAGACCCGCAGTTCTGGCGACCTTGTGTGGTGATGTATCCGCGAGGAGCGTTGACAATGTTTTCAAGCACCCCCGCTGTCGGGTATCAGGAGCTGAGCTTCACGCGGCGCCACTTCTGGTCTGGCCTCGTCGGCATCTTTCGACCGACTGAAGAAAACCAGCCACAGGCCGGCGCCGAGTTCGAAGGGCAGGTTCGGCAGGAAGAGGAGTAGCGGGACGTCGACTCCGAGCACCACCAACGCCTGGCTGACCAGGGCCAGCGGGGCTGCGATCAGACCGAGTGCGATCAGGGGTCGGGGGAGTAGCCGGGATCGAGCGAACAGGACGTAGAAGATGGTGGCGCCGGCGGCGAAGACCAGTGTGTGCAACGAGTAAGCGAAGGCCTGTGACTCATAGAGCATGGCCCCTTGGGTCAGGAGTGTGTCGGTGGCTCCTTGGCTAGCAGCTTCCTCGCTGGTCC
>CAZYLX010000544.1:0-3182 GCA_964648595.1 uncultured Acidimicrobiaceae bacterium | reverse complement strand
TCGTTAATGAGGGCAAGCAGGTGGGTGCCGGCCTTGTTGATCTTTTGCAGGTCCGGGATAAAATCCTCCTGCTCCAGATCCTCGGCTTCCTCTATCAACATCTCGCTGTAGCCGAGGATGGCATTCATGGGGGTGCGCAACTCGTGGCTCATGTTGGCAAGGAAGGCGCTCTTGGCCTGGTTGGCCGTGTCGGCGGCCTCTTTGGCCTGATTTAGCTCCCTGGTCCGGGCCTTGACCTTCGTCTCGAGCGATTGCCGTTCCTGTTCCAGTTCCTCGTAGAACCGTGAGCTCTTGATCGCGGTTGCGGCAAGGCTGGCCAAGTTAGCTGCGCCGAGTACCGACGGGCCTTCATCGACCACCTTTGCCTCGTATTCACGCATGCCGGCCGTGTTGCCGACCACTAACAGGCCCAGCGGGTACTGAGGTTCACCGCCGAGAGTGAAGCAGATCCAGTCGTCCATCAGAAACCAGGTACGTGCTTCGGTGAGGGCGCTCTCCCTGGTTTGCTCGTTGCACAGCAGCATCCTGCCCTCGGACTCCAGGAGCTGCTTGACGAGCGGATCACCGAGACTGACGGTGACTTCCGCGATCGACTGTGCCGCCTCACTCTCATAATAGCCGTCGGATCCCCGTACCGTAAAGACATCGTCATCGGAGCGCAGAAGTACGAGACATCGCTCGAACTCCAGGGAGTAGAGAGCCGATTCGGCGACGATCTGGAGCACCTCGTCCATCACGAACGATGCGTTAAGCTTCTGCCCCACCTCGTAGAGATCCTGGTACATCTTGATCTGGGCATCGTGTCGGCGTTGAAAGTCGTAGAGGCTCGTCTCGGTTCTTACGAGCTGTCGTACCCTGTCCTCCAGCTCCTTTCGTTCCGCAGAGAGATTCTGGTAGGCCAGGGCGTTACCGAGGGCGCTCGCCGCCTGGCTGACGAGATTCTCAAGGCTTGATACAGCATCGACGTGGGGGCCGAGTCGCGTGTGATGTTCGAGGGCTTCACTGCCGTTGCCGACCACGAGCAGTGCCATCGGCTCCCGGGGAACACCGCCCATCAGACAAATGGCGCACTCGGAGAGGTCGAGGGCGTCGAGTAGGTCTGCCGCGGAGCCGGCGTCGCCGGGTTGGCACAATGCGAATCCGCCATCCTCGGGCAGGACGCCTGATATCGGAGCATCGGTGCGCTTATCGAGGTCGATGACCTTTTGTTCGAGATCGGGACCGTGCCAGCCATGTTGTACAACCACACGAAATGATGTGTTCTTGTCCGAACGCATTAAGATGGCACAGTGCTGAAAGTTAAGAGTATCAATAACGAATTGCATGGCCAGCCGGGCCACTTCTGCCGAGTCGCGCGTCCCAACGAGCTTTCGGCCCGTCTCGAACAATTCGTTATTGATACGCAGCTGCTTGTCGAGCCGTCCCTGTTGTTCCAGGAGGTCTGTGTTCTGCTGTTCCAGGTCGCGCAGCCGTTGCTCGTGCGACACATTGTCTGGCTGTACGTCCTTGTTTGAGTTTGACATGACCGGTTACCGCGCGACCACGACCAGTTACGCGAATGCCGCGACGACCGCAGTGTAGTTGTGGAAGCAATTCTCGCCGCCCACTGGTCCGATCTCGCCGTAGGTGTAGAACCCGAGCCACGGCACCTCGGGGCCGACCCCATCCTGCAGGCGGGCGAGTAGGTCGCTCTTTTGCTGGTCGCGGAAGACGGCCTTCCCCCGGCCTGCGCAGTCAAAGTGCAACACGAACTTTGGCGTGGCCCCTCCAAGCTCGCCGCTGATCGAAGCGGCCATGTGGTCCACACCATCCCGGATCAGTTGATGGTCGCGCCGCGTCATCCACACACTTGCGCCTTCTTCGATATCGGTCGGAATTGTGACAGAGCCGGTCGCATCGTCCTTGGTTGGTGTGAATCGGACCAGGTACTCGTCGTGATCCTGCATGTGGCTCGGTGCCTTGAACATCAGGCAGAGGTTGACGATGGCCTCGTGCCAGTCATCGATCTCCTTTCCGATCAGATACTCCTTCATGACGTCGAGCACTGGCTTATTGTCGATCTCGTAGATGACATTGCTCGTAGCCCGAGTCACCTTGCGTTCCTCTCCAATCGGAACGCAGCCGTGGTTGACGCTCCAGGCGAGCTTCATGGAACCTCGGATAAGCGTCCAGGCCACGGCACCGCTGGCAACCTCGTCGTCACAGTACTGATACGTTTGCTTGAGCTGCCAGTTGTCTCCCGATAGGCCGCCGAACAGGGGCAACGACCCTTGAGGTGTAACGGAGCTATCAAAGCCGGCCAGAAATTGATCGAAATTGAAGGTGATGCCATCGGTGAACACGAGCAGGGCCTTTGCATCCTCCTGCACGTGCGGGGCAACGCCTTCGCCGACCCCCCGGCCAACAGCTTCCACATCCTCGGTCAGGCCGGGCGTCATGCCGTGGACGAACACTATCTCGTCCGAGGAAATGACCATGACACCGACCGAGAAGTTGGACTCGTCGGTTTCGCGTCCTGCAATGACACCCTCGCCGGAGCAACCGGAAAGCGGTGCCCCGCCAGTTGCCTCGCGCACAGACCGGATCAGTGTCTGCTGGTCGTAGCCGACCGACGCGAACACCAATGTGAAGCTCGGATTCTCGATCCCGGCGGTGGCCATTGCCTGTTCTGCGGCCTCTTTGCCAGCTACTCGAGGATTCCTGTTGTGGCTGATACCAACCCCTGCAGTTGTACCCATGTTGACTCCTACCACCTAGATTTTCTCGGTATTGTACCCGAGCGTGTGGGGGAGAGGTACTGATTGGAGCTGGACGCCCCTGAGATCATGTGCCAGGTGCTCGGCAACGTCTACCGTACAATTACACATCTGACCAAGAAGGCAGGATTTACGCACAACACGGCGCAAGCCGGTGCCGTCAAGCTGATCCAGCGCGTCTGCAGCGCGCTGAATCTGAATATTGATTTCCATGTGCTGTTTCTGGACGGGGCCTATATCGATGGTCCCAACGGAGCACGGTTTCGCTGGGTTAAGGTACCGACGAGCAATGACCGCTTACAGGTGCCAGTTCAACAGGTCGACCGTGTAGGGCTGGAGTTGGCCGTTAGTTGCCGATTAGGAACACCGCCTCGGCAGGATTTTCTGTACTTGGGAATGTCTGTTTTCTTGTTAACGCCTGCCGTT
>CAZYLX010000543.1:0-3183 GCA_964648595.1 uncultured Acidimicrobiaceae bacterium | reverse complement strand
GACCAACTCGCCGGATCACGTGCCCTGGTTCGTGACCGCGGCAGCCAATTCATCGGCACGTTCGATGAGATCTTCCGCACCGAAGGACTCAGCATCCTCAAGACACCGGTCCGCACACCCGTGGCCAATTCGTTCGCGGAACGGTGGATCGGCACCATCCGCCGCGAGCTCCTCGACCGCACCCTCGTCTGGAACCAGCGCCAACTCGACCGGCTCGTGGTCGAGTACATCGATCACTACAACCAACACCGGCCGCACCGCCCACTCGACCAACGACCACCGCTGGCTGTCGAGGCGCCGCCGCCGAACCAGCGTCACCTCCACGTCGTGAAATCGACCCGATGCGACGGCCTCATCCACGAATACCAAAACGCAGCCTGACCAGGCACGACGCAATATTCGGCCCCCACAGGCCCCGGCATTAGCAAATCCATTTGCAAACGACACCCCTGGGAGCATTTCCGTACGCTCTGACCAGGGGTTTCTATGGTGTCGGAGGGGCGTATGCAACCCTTAACCCACACCGCGCCAGATCCGGATGGATCGGGCTGAAAGTGCCCTGAGCAGGAGAAACACTGCGTCCAAGGCGGCCACGAGCAAGGCCTTAGATGTATCGTTTGGACTGAGGTGATTCAGCGGCAGAACAGGCCAGCTTGAGCACCGATGAATCGCTAGTCGTCGTAGCACGGCCGTGCTACATTCACGGCCATGAGCACGACAACAGTCCGACTCGACGACGAAGACGAAGCCATTCTCGACATGCTTGCACCCGAGTACGGCGGCCGCTCGAGCGCGATCCGGCAAGCCCTCCGCAATCTCGCAGCCGATCGCAAACGCCAAAGCGCCCTGCGATCGTTCCTCGCCGAGTGGGACACCGAAGCCGGTCCGATCAATGATGGAGACGTTGATGCCATGGCCGAGAAGTTCGGTCTGTGATTCTCGACACCGGATTCCTCATATCCGTCGACCGAAGCGAACGAGCCGCCCACGCCTTCCTGACCGCAGCCAGCAGATCCGAAACCGCCCTCCACACCACCGAACCCGTCGTCGCCCAAGTTTGGCGCAACGGATCCCACCAAGCACGCCTCGCGACCTTCCTCAAGACCATCACCATTCACCCGCTCGATGACGGTCGACCAGTCGGACAACTTCTCGCCCGGACCAAAACCTCAGACGTCGTCGACGCCCACGTCGTCATCACCGCAGTACGCCTCGGCCACGACATCCTCACCGGCGACCCCGACGACCTCACCACGCTCAGCACGGTCCTGGGACCCGTATCACCAACAGTCCACACCTGGCCGTAGAACCTCGCTGATTCAGCGATCAAGCGCAAGCCACACGTCTCGAGATGGAGGTGCCACCGGCTGACTCGCCAGCCACGGTGACGGCGCCTCGTTCGGCGAACCGGCTGCCGTCGTAGAGGTCGTTGCCTGCTTGGTGTCTCGTCTGGTGGCGTTCGCCTCTCGGTCCAGAGACGATGAGTTCGGCGCCGAGCAGGTTCTCACGCACCGCGAAGCAGACGCGAGATCCGGTAGGCGATCTTGGCCTCTTTGTCGGTGCTGTCTTCGACCATGTCGGCACGATTCATGATGCTGCGGCTGCTGCGGACACCTAGCCAACGGAACGGTTCGGGCTCCCAACGCCTGGCACCGACGCCAACCCAGGGCAGCGAGGTGCGATCAGTGTCCCGGCCGGTGACAAGGTCGGCCATGGTGCGGCCGGCAAGGTTCGCGGCGGCGACCCCTTCACCCACATAGCCGCCGAGGACCCCCTGTCCGGTCACGGGGTCGAAGCGAAGGCCGGGGATCCAGTTCCGTGGAATGCCGAGGACACCACCCCAGCGATGCGTGACCTGCACCTGACCCAGGTCAGGGAGAAGATCAATCAGAGTGTCGCGCAAGAGCTCGTGCGAAGGGAGATGCAGCTCGGCTGAGCGAGCGATCTTCGACCCCCACAAGTAAGGAACGCCCCGCCCGCCAAACGCCAGACGCCCATCGGCGGTTCGCTGTCCGTAGATCACCATGAAGCGATCATCAGAGAACGTCGGCCGATCATCCAGTCCAATGTCAGCGAGCACGTTGTCACTCAGTGGCTCGGTAGCGATCATCAGCGAATACACAGGCAGGAGCGTTCGACGCTCACCGTGCAGGTCCCGGGTGTAGCCCTCGGTGGCACGGATCACCACGTCGGCGCGGACAGTCCCGTGTTCGGTCTGGACCCCTTTGGCGTCGATAGCAGTGGCTGCGGTGCCTTCAGCGATGCTGATCCCGCTCGCTGCGAGATGGTCGCTGAGCCCCCGCACGAGCCTGGCTGGGTGGAGCGCCGCGCAGTGAGCGAAGAAGATCCCGCTGCTGACCCGACTTGCCGACACGTGGTCCCGCGCCTCGTCAGGCTCGAGGAGCCGGAGATCATCTTCGGTCAGGCCAATGGAGCGTGCGTGGGCGATCTCCTCGTGCTGTCGCTGCGCCTGCGGTGTGTTGCGGGCCACGCGGATCCAACCGCCCTTGCGGTAATCGCAGTCGATCCCGGTCGCTTCGGCCACTCGCCCGATCTCATCGACGGAGTCGAAGACGGCTCGGCTCTGGCGGACTGCTTCCTGCTGCGATGATCGCTTGGCGTAGCTGTCAAAGGAGCCGGCCAAGTCGCCGACTGCCCAGCCGCCGTTGCGGCCCGACGCGCCGTACCCGCAGTAGTGTTTTTCGACGATCTGGATACGCAGTGTCGGGTCGATCTGGCGTAGGTAGTACGCGGTCCACAGGCCGCTGTAACCCCCGCCAACAATGGCGACGTCGACGTCGACGTCGCCCTGCAGCGGAGGGCGGGCCTGTATCGGCCCAACCTGGTCGAGCCAGAGCGAAGACGGGACAGCATCAACGACGGACATCCTGCGACCCTAGTGCCGCCCAGGACGACCGACGATGTTTTTCGCTGCCTCCCAGACCACTTCTTTCAGATTTCGTTGCCCAACTGCCATTCTGATTCGAAATCCGTTATCGTCCCAACAACTTGGTGGCCACGACCTGTGGCGCCGCAGCGGCACAGAAGGAGTCCGATCGTGGGCGCATCATGATGGTCGACCGGACCGAGACCGATCTCGTGGCAGTGGGTGAAACGTCGGGGCTGCAATACGTCCGGATCACCGTCGACATGGCCGACCGGCTTGCAGAACTCGAGTTGGCG
>CAZYLX010000542.1:0-3183 GCA_964648595.1 uncultured Acidimicrobiaceae bacterium | reverse complement strand
CTTCGAAGTCTTTGATCCTTCATTTTCTGAAATGATCAACACGGGCCAAGCCCCAGTGCGGATCACCGATGGATTCACTTGGACAGAAGGTCCGGTTTGGTTGGACGGCACGTTCTATTTCAACGATATCCCTGCAAAACGGATGATGAAGTGGCGAGACAGCGATGGATTCTATTACATCGTTGGCCGCTTCAAGGACATGATCATCAGCGGCGGAGAAAATATCTACGCAACCGAAGTGGAAGCCGTCTTTCTGGAACACCCCGATGTAGCGGAAGCGGCGCTCATTGGCATCGTTGCGGTAGCTGTGGAGGAAGCCGACGGCGACTGCTTCGTAGTCGCCTGCTGCCAGCTGTTCGATCACGTGCCGGGCGGCGGCCTCGTCGAATGGGATGAGTTCTTCGCCCCGTGCGTTGACTCGTTCGGGAACGACGAAACGATCGCGGCGTTCGATGAGAGGCGTTGGCAGCACGATGTTGAGGTCGTATTGCTCGAAACGGCCTTCGGTCCGAGTCTCGATCACGTCGCGGAAACCCGCGGTGGTGACCAACGCCGTGCGGGCACCGCGCCGTTCGATCAGTGCGTTCGTCGCGAGTGTCGTGCCGTGGATGATCTGGTCGACGTCGCTCAGCGACACGCCGTGTTCTTCGGCGAGGTGGGCAATGCCGGCGAGGATGCCCCGCTCGGGCCCCTCGTGGGTGGTGAGCAGCTTGGTTGACTCGAACGTGCCGTCTGCCATCTCGATGACGATGTCGGTGAATGTGCCGCCGACGTCTGCTCCGATTCGAATGGCCATGGCTAGAGATCCTCGATCGACGGGAAAGCGGATGGCGGCATGATGTCGACCGTCGCCGAGCGCTGCTGGGCGAGCATCCCGCCGTCGACCTTGATCACGTCGCCGGTGACGTAGGACGCATCGTCGGATGCGAGGAAGAGGGCCGCCCCTGTCATGTCGATCGGCTCGCCGATACGGCCGAGCGGGACGTTCTCGCCTCGGAGCTTGCGATCATCGATGCCGAGGCCGCTGGTATCGATCGAGCCTGGCATCAACGCGTTCACTCGGATGTTGTACGGGCCGAGGTCGAGTGCCATCGCCCGGGTGAGGGCTTCGATGCCACCCTTCGTTGCGTCATAGGCGGTGAACGCTCGATGGGCTCGTGTGGCGCCGCCGGAGCTCATGTTGATGATCGATCCTCCGCCCTGCTTTGCCATGATCCGGGCGATCGGGTGAGAAACGATGAAGTGGCCGGTGAGGTTGACGTCGATGATCCGGCGCCACCAGGCCTCGTCTGCTTCGAAGAAGTGCAGCATCGGGCTGACAAGCCCCGCATTGTTGACCAGAACGTCGATGCGTCCATGTTCGGCCATGGCCGCGTCAACCATGGCGTTCACCTGATCGCTGTCCGATACGTCGGCAACGGTGGTCATCGCTGTGCCCCCGGCGTCGTTGATGGCTGAGGTGACGGCGTCGGCCGCATCCCGGTTCACGTCGTTGACGACGATCTTCGAGTGCTGCGAAGCGAAGCGCTGGGCGATGGCTCGACCGATGCCGCCAGCAGCACCGGTGACCAGAACGACCTTGTTCTCGAGTGATTCGTGCATGTGGTTGGCTCCTGATCAGAGGGTGGCGACACGGTCGGCGACCGTTGCCAGTGCTTGTTCATTGCGTCGGTAGTAGGTCCATCCTCTGCGCCGCGTGGCGACCACGAGGTCGGCATCGACGAGGATCTTCAAGTGGCGTGAGCCTGCAGGTTGACTCACGCCGAGCTTGTCGACGATGAATTGATTGCAGGCCCCGTGTTCGATGGGGTCGCCATGTTCTTGTTTCGGGAAGTGGGCGACCGGGTCCTTGAGCCACGCGAGGATCTGTAGTCGTCGCTCGCTGGCCAGCGCTTTCAGCACGGATTCGAGCTCGGGACCCGCTGCGAGGGGATGGTCTTCGCCGGCCGTCAGTAAGGACATAGCCATATAACTACTCTGTTATATCAACGCTGGCAAGCAAAAGATCGGTCAGTGCCATCGAACAAGTGTCATCGAACAATATGTGACTGGCGGGTTGCATTGAATTGTACGTACATTTACAATCAACGCAGGCACACACGCCCACACACAAGGAGACAGAGCTCATGAGCTTGCATCTTGGCGACACCGCCCCCGACTTCTCAGCCGACACCACCGACGGCGAGATCTCATTCCACGATTGGAAGAAGGGGTCGTGGGCCGTCTTCTTCAGCCACCCTGCAGACTTCACCCCTGTCTGCACGACCGAGCTCGGCCGCACTGCTGCGCTGAAGAGCGAGTTTGCGAAGCGCAACACCAAGGCCATGGCACTGTCGGTCGATCCGATCGAAGACCACCACGGGTGGGCTCCTGACATTGGAGAGGTGAGCGGCACGCCACTCAACTTCCCGATCGTTGCTGATCCCGACCGCAAGGTTGCTGAGCTCTACGACATGATCCACCCGGGCGAGGGTGATACCTCGACCGTGCGCTCGGTGTTCGTCATCGACCCGGAGAACAAACTTCGTCTGAGCCTCACGTATCCGAAGTCGGTCGGCCGCAACTTCGATGAGATTGTTCGGGTGCTCGACGCCCTGCAGGCCACAGATCGTGACCCGATCGCGACTCCGGCCGACTGGCAGCCCGGCGATCGCGTCATCGTGTCGCCTGGCATGTCGACCGCGGACGCAAAGGAACGCCTCGCCAACGTGGTGGAGATCAAGCCGTACCTTCGGTACGCAGACCAGCCCTCGGCCTGAGGTCGCTCACTCGGACTAGGGTCGTTGCCGACGTATTGTCGCCTTTGGAGGTTGCTGACGTGGGCACCATTGAACCGTTCCGCTACGAAGTGTCCGAGTCCATTCGTTCCCTCGCCATGACCTTCCCGGAGTCGAGTGAAGGGACTTCGTGTGTGAACCGTGCGTTCAAGACGGCGGGGAAGAACTTCGTCTTCCTCGGTGAGAAGGAGGGCCTCTGCACGCTGCGTCTCAAGCTTGCAGCTGGGTGGACCAAAGTCGAGTTCGATCCTGACGACCCTCCCAACACAGGTGAACTCGAAGCGTGGGTCACGGAGAGCTTTGAGCTGCTCGCTCCCAAACGCGTGCTCTCGTCCTACCGGAGTCACTAGCTGAGCTCATCTGAACCATTCCGCTTGGGTCAAAAGGCCCGCGTGGGTCAAATGGA
>CAZYLX010000541.1:0-3184 GCA_964648595.1 uncultured Acidimicrobiaceae bacterium | reverse complement strand
GCATCGGTCGAGCGGGCGAGAAGCACCTGCCGCCGCTGAACCTCGTCGGCGACTTCGGTGGCGGCGGCATGTTCCTGGCGTTCGGAATTGCCTGCGCCCTGCTCGAAGCAAAGGGCTCCGGTCAGGGCCAGGTCGTCGACGCAGCCATGGTCGACGGAGCCGCCACCCTGATGTCGATGTTCTGGGGCATGAAGGCCATGGGCTTCTGGCAACCCGAACGCGGCACAAACATGCTCGATACCGGAGCACCGTTCTACGACGTCTACGAGACCTCCGACGCGAGGTTCATTTCGATCGGCTCGATCGAGCCCCAGTTCTATGCCGAACTCCTCCGTCTGTCCGGTCTTGGCGAACTCGACGACTTCCCGAGCCAGATGGACCGGGCGCAGTGGCCGGCGATGAAACAGCGGGTCGAGGAACTCTTCAAGACCAAGACCCGAGACGAGTGGTGCGACCTGATGGAGCACACCGATGTCTGCTTCGCCCCGGTCCTCACGATGGAAGAAGCCACCGAGCATCCCCACAACGTCGAGCGCGGAACCTTCACCGAGGTCGGAGGTGTCACCCAGCAGAGCCCGGCGCCCCGATTCAGCAGGACGACGGCCGAGATCCAGGGTCCCGCCTCACATCCGGGTCAACACACTGATCGAGTGCTCGCCGATTTCGGTTTTGACAGCGCCGACATCGAAAAGCTTCGCGACGCCGGAGCCGTCGCCTAGCCGACGCGCTTCCTAGACTGCGCCGATGTCGACCCTGGTCTGTCTCCATGCTCATCCCGACGACGAATCGATTTCGACCGGCGGCCTCATGATCAAGGCCAGCGATGCAGGTCATCGGGTCGTACTGGTCTGCGCAACCCGCGGCGAGCAGGGTGAACCAGTGGACGGCGTGCTCAACGATGGTGAGGCGCTGTGGGAACGGCGAGTGGTCGAGACCGCCACGTCAGCCGCAATCCTTGGTGCCGAGGCACCCCACTTTCTCGGCTACGAGGACTCCGGGATGATCGGTGAGCCGGAGAACGACAACCCCGCCTGTTTCTGGCAGGCCGACGTCGAGGAAGCGGCCGAGCGACTGGCGGCAATTCTGAGCGATGTCGACACCGACGTACTCACGATCTACGACCACCATGGGAACTACGGCCACCCCGATCACATCCAGGTCTACCGGGTGGGTCGTCGGGCCGCCGAGATCGTCGGCATTGCGCACGTCTATGAAGCAACGGCCAATCGAACGCGAATGCAGCAGTCCTTGAGGCCGGATGAGCCCGATCCGGAGATGGCTGATCTCTTCGAAGACGGCCCGGATCCGGAGATGATGGCGACCTTCGGTACCCCGGCCGGCGACATCCGTTATGAGGTGGACGTTGCCTCGGTGATCGACCGCAAGAAGCAGTCGATGATGGCCCACGAGAGCCAGATCGGACCAGACAGCTTCTTCCTGAAGATGCCAGACCAGTTCTTCACCGGCGCGTTCGGAGTCGAGAGCTTCAACACCCTCGATACGAAGGGCACCGGCGGGCCCGAGCTGGTGGACTTGCTTCCCGGACTCTGAGTAGAACCGGAGACGAGTCAGCGACGCTGCTCAGAAGCCGTCGAAGCCGGCAAGATCTCCCGCGCCTCGAAACACGTGAGACGTGCCGTCGCTGCGAACCAGAATCGCTGAGCCGGACAGCTCACCTTCTGGGCCATCCATGAGCAAACGGTAGGGCGACTGTTCGATCTCGGTCTGCTCCTTCGTCTGGAATACAAGCTCCCAATCGAGCGCAGGATTGTCGTCTCGCATGGCAACAAGCAGGTCTCCACCTCGAGCCTGGAGGATCCTCCCCGAAATCGTCAATTCAGAGATGAAAAATCGACGATGTTGCATCAAATCACGCTAGGCCGCCAATCAGCTCGACGAGGTCACGAACGCAAGACCGGGTCCAGCACCGACCACATCGCGCGATAGATCTCGCTGCGTTCCCTGTCGCCGCCGTGCTCGAGCAGGTCGTCGACCGTGTCGTTGCCGAGCTCGGCACGTGCCGCGTCGAGGATCGCTTCGATCTGCCCACTCGAGAAGCGCGAACGGCCTTGCCGTGAGCATGCGGCGACGGCCTCGACCGCCAGCTGATGATCGCCCTGCTGCTGCACCAGCCGAGCCAGTGCCAGGCCCAGCCGGTTGAAGTCACCTTTCAGCACCGGGCCCAGCCGACGCACCGCCGCCAACTGATCAGATTCCGACGAGCCGGCCCGAACCGCCGCCTCGGTGTAGGTCACGACGAGGCCGCTCGCCATGATCGACGGCGCCGGCAGATCAACCATCAGATCGAGGATGGGGCGAGCGGTCGTCACTGCCTGGGAGACCTCGCCGGTGCCCAGCCCGCCGATGCACACCGCAGCACCGACCGGCATCATCAGCCGCTTCATGGAGGCTGCGCGGGCCGCGTCCAGTGCAGCGATGACTTGCTCATACGGCTTCGGGAGATCCTTCGAGAAGTACGCCCCGAGGAGTGCGGCGACCAGCAGCCTTGCCCGCTCAGCGGGGTCACTGGTCTGTTCGGCGTGTTGTCGCAGCTTGATCAGATAGTCCTCTGCGACGCCTTGCCCCAAGGCGCTACCGACCAACAACACCGGCAATTGCAGCGTGCCGGGCTCGGTCACCTCGATCGAGGAGACCAGTGACTTGGCCAATTCGGCGCGACCTTCTGTGCCCTCGACCGTCGATCGACGAATCAGTTCGATGCCGAGGAGCCGACGGCGCTCGGGATGGTGGTCGGCAGCGCCGGAGGAGATGACCGGCTCGACCAGTTCGGCGAGCGAGTTGGCGGAGTAGGTGATGTCGTCGAGACCGACGACCAGATCGGCCGCCCGGTCAGCCTCGCCTCGGCGCAGCAGCCGCCTGATGGCGGCGCGATAGTTGGGTGTTTCGGCGATCAGTCGTGCGACCGCCGCCGGTTCCTCCTCGCCGAACGCCCGCCGGGCGTTGTCCTCGATGTGGGCGGCGCACCATGCGATGTGTCGGTTGATCGACTCGTCGTCCTCATCGAGTTCGACGCTGCGATCGCGAGCGTAGATCCGGATCGTCTCGAACAAGCCGTAGCGAGCTTCGGGAAGCTGGGCGGTGACCGTGATCAGCGAACGGTCGACGAGTTCGCTCAACAGGAACAGGGCGGGCCGATCGAGGTCGGCAGCAATGTACTCGGCGC
>CAZYLX010000540.1:0-3190 GCA_964648595.1 uncultured Acidimicrobiaceae bacterium | reverse complement strand
GATCGGCCCGTCCATGGCTACCGGCGGGATGGTGACGTTGATCCGCGAACCATCCGGAAGGCGGGCATCGACAGTGGGGCTGAGCGGATCGACTCGGAGCCCCAGCGGCTGGAGGACTCTCTCGACCAGTACGGCGACGTCCTCGGCTTCCAGGTTCAGTTCACTTCGCTCGAGCATCCCCGCCCGTTCGATCCAGACGGGACCGGGACCGTTGATCATGATCTCGGTGACGTCTGGCAGCTCGAGGAGATCTTGGACACGGCCGAGACCCCGGGCTCTGGCCACCAACTCCTCGACCGACTGAACCAGTACGGCAACGTCGACGAGAGGTACGAGCTGGCGGGCGAGCTCGACGAGTTCGTCTGTTCTCGCCGCAGGATCCTGGGCAAGACGCTCGGCCACCAACGCTTCGAGTTCGCTGCTCGCAGTTTCATCGTTCACAACGCGGCCTCCAGGGCTCGCAGCGACCGCGGCAGCCGAGCCATCAGGAGACCTGCGTCGACGGCTCGGGCGACGTCTCGATGCCATCGCAGCCGTACCGAGATGCTGGCGCCGACGGCTGCCTCGACGTCGGTCGGGCGCAGCGCCCGTCCCTCCTCCTCGACGAGAACGACATGATCAGGCACTGGACCACGGCGAGCGGCGTCGAGCGCCAGGAAGCAGGCACGGGTGACCAGCAACGACGTTGTCGCTTCGGCGATGACTGGGACCGCCGGGACAGCATGGGTACCAACATCGACGATCACGCGGCGAGCATCCGAGCCGAGCAGTTGGGCAAGGAGCCGATACCGGTCTGGTCTGGCAGGAGACCGACATGACCCCCTCGGGAGCAGCGTGAGGCCAGCTGCCACCGGCACTTCCAACCGATGCAGAAGATCGGGTGAGGGCGCCTCGACTCCGAACCAGTCGCACAGACCCTCGGCGGCCGCTGGGACGCCGAGGATCTGATCCAGATCACCTCGGAGATCGACCAACAACGTCGGATGGTCGCCAGCCGAGAGCAGGCCAAGCGCGGCCGTGGAGACCGAGCAGCCGACGCCTCCCTTTGAGGAGAACAAACAAAGCATCAACGCAACCTCGTCGAAATGAGAAACGACCGAGGGGGAAGGTGGCCCCGTAGCGGGAGCGAGCGTGGCCTCACCGATGATCGGTTGGCCGACGGACTGTCACACTACAGAGAGGCTGAGCCGAAGCGACAGAGAGACTGAGCAGAACCGACCGCTAGGATCTGCGGCGGAGGTGTCCGAGTACCTGGTGGGCTCCCCCGCCTTCAAAGCGGGTGTGCGGTGTGATCCATCGCAGGCGGGTTCGATTCCCGTCCACCTCCGCCACCAATCACTGCCCTACATGCTGAACGTGAATCCGTTGATCACGAACTCGACCCGACGGTTCAACTGCCGGCCTTGTGAGGTGCCATTGTCAGCGACTGGCTCACTCTCGCCTCTGCCAACAGCGACGATTCGGGCCGGATCGATGCCCTGAGCGATGTAGAACTCCTTCACGGCATCGACACGAGCCTGGGAGAGCCTCTGATTTGTCTCGTCAGAGCCTGCCGAGTCGGTGTGTCCGTAGATCTCCATCGTGACGCCGTCCTGCAGATTCAACAGCGTCACACCGAGTCCAAGCAGTGGGTAGAAGTCGGGGGCGATCTCGGCACTGGCGAACGCGAAGAGAACGGTGTCCTCGATGTAGACCTCAGTCGGGCGGCCCATCACGAAGTCTGCTTCTGGGTCGATCACGTACTCAGAGATCACATTGCCCGGGCCGAGGATCTGTTCGAGTGCGTTGACGATTCCTGCCTCGATCAGAGGGCTTGGGATATCACCGCGGACGTAGATCTTGCCTCGGCTGAGGACCGAGTAGCTGCCATCAGCCCCAGCCGGAACCGCGGGCGAGTACGCCTCACCGACCGTGCCATCGGTTCCGCTGTCACCTGCTCCATCGGCCGGGGCCGCGTCCTCGCCGGTGGCACCAGTGGAGTCGCTCCCGTCAGATGCATCCTCGGCCGCTGTCATTGCTTCGTCCCCGGCAGGTTCGGCGGGTTCATCATCGACCAACGCGAGGGTCTCATCGGGCAAAGCATCCGGTTCAGGGCCCGACGCCTCACCCCCACCCATCACGATGAAGCCTGCGACGACAACAGCGGCCACGGCAATGGCGCCGCCGATGATGCCGGCAACAGGAAGTACTCCACGATCGTTCTCGTCTTCACGCGTCGCTGGGATTTCTTCGGCCCGTGCCTTCGGGCGATTCAGCTCTTCCCACATGTTCGTGGGACGGTCATTTCCTGACGGCGCGTCGGTCATGCCTACAACGTCGGCACAACGGCCCGATTTCCTGAGCTGATCGACCTATGAAATCAAGCACGCCCAACGAGGGCGCAGGCTCACACGGCGAGAAGGTCGCGTGCGCCGGTGTCGGAGCTCGGGTGCCGCAATTTCGACATCGCACGAGCTTCGATCTGACGGATTCGCTCCCGAGTGAGGTTGAAATACTCGCCAACCTCTTCGAGCGTGCGAGGTTCGCCACGATCAAGACCGAAGCGAAGCTTCAGGATCTCGCGCTCACGCTCGTCGAGCGGGGCGAGGAGCCGCGCGATTTCATCAGGGAGGAGCGCTGTTGCAGCAACTTCGAAGGGCGAATCGGCACCGCGGTCTTCGACGACATCGCCGAGCTCAGCATCGCCATCTTCCCGCAGTGGTTCCGAGAGCGAGAGCGGCTCAGCAGCGAAGCGAAGTGCTTCGGTGACCTTGTCCTCAGGCATCTCCACTTCGACGGCCAACTCGGTGAGGGTCGCTGGGCGGCCGTACTTGAGTTCGAGCCGGGCCCGGGCCTTCTGGAGACGAGCAAGCGTGTCGCCGGCATGCACGGGGAGGCGAATCGTTCGACCGGTATTGGCGATGCCGCGTGTGATGGCCTGACGGATCCACCACGTGGCGTACGTCGAGAACTTGAAACCCTTACGCCAATCGAACTTCTCAACAGCGTGCATGAGGCCGAGGTTGCCCTCCTGGATCAGGTCGGAAAGAGGCATCGCCCCACGGTCGTAGCGACGAGCCATGGTAACGACCAGGCGCAGGTTGGCCCGCACGAACTCGTCGCGCAGCCGGACTGACTGATCGTAAGCGGTGACAACCCTACTGAGGTAGGTGGCGAAGCTTCGACTCTGGGGATAGAAGGGGAGCCGCGG
>CAZYLX010000539.1:0-3191 GCA_964648595.1 uncultured Acidimicrobiaceae bacterium | reverse complement strand
CTTTTACGCCAGCGGCGCTGGCGACATAGAAGCCGTTGATCAGGCCAGGCTCCGTCACGTCGAAGGTCTGCCCGATCTGCTCGAAAAACGGTGCGGTGTCACCGGATCGGGCAATCGCTTCGAGCACCTCTGCGGGGACCGCGACTCTTTCGATGTGGACTGGGTCGAATTCCACAGCGGACGGCCGCCAGATCGCTTGGACGCCGGCGGCGATGGTTTCCACATCGTCGATCGATCGTCGCGACGACAACGCAGAAGCCGGATCATCCGCGTCGGTGAGGGCATACAGCGACAACGGAAGTGGAATGCTCTCGCGTACCGCTTCGGCGACGATCACCGCGGTGGATCGCTGTACCTCGACGACCGAGGCCACCACAGCTGTCGACGGAGCAGAGTTTCCCGCCACCGACGCGCTGCAGGCCGCGATGAAAAGTGAAACCGGAACGAGTACCCCAAGCAAGCGCACACGGACGAAACCCGCCGCAATGCATCAGGCTTCCCTCGATGCGCGCCAGCTCCAACACAGGCTGAGCTGCACGAACGCGATGAGACCTCCGTCGAGGTCGCCGGCTGATGGCGCCATGTCTGCCGAGCGACCGATGAACGCAGCCATGTCATCCCCCATGCTTTGGTGGGATGGGCTTGGCCCGTCACCCGCGCGAATGACGCAATCCTGGCGCCGAGATCCTGCGGTCATGTGCATCGACCTCGACCCATACGTGGCCGTGCGGCCACCCGGCGACGATCGGAACACGAACCGGGGTGCCCCAATACCGGCGGGGCGGACGGACTGAAGCCGCCGCATCGACAGAGGCGAGCAGTGCAGCGAGGCCCCGGTGCGATCGCACCGAAAGAGACACGGGAAGAGCGGCGGCAAGCATCCGAAGGTCGGCGACACGCGCCCACACACGCCGCATCGATCGGTGGGCTACGCAGTGCCGGCGCGTGCGACCGTCACCGGCGCCGGGCTGAGCCTGACCTTCCAATGGTGGTTCGGAGCGGCGTGCCGGTGGATGCTGAGTTGAATCGGCCCGTCCTCGACGGTCTCGAGGTCGAATCGCCGCGCAAGGCGGGTCACAAAGACCCCGCTCGCCATCCTCGCCAAGGTCTCGGCGATGCACGACCGTCCGTCGAGCCCGAACGGCGAGTACTCGAGACGTCCATAGCTCCCCGATACGAATCGATCCGGCCGAAAGTTGAGCGGATCTTCGAACACGGCGGGATCGCGATGGCTCTCCCGGACAAGTACACGAATCATCCACCGAGACGGGATGGTGTGGCCTTCGACGTCGATGGGCCGCTTCGTGACGCGCAACAGCACCTCGCTCTGGGAGAGCCGGAGCGATTCGGAGACGAACGCGTCGGCGTCGATCTGCGTCTGCTCGGGAGACGATCCACGCAGGCGATCAATCCACATCGGGTTGTCGGCGAGGAACTTCACCATCCAATCGAAAAGCCCACACATGTCGGCGTGCGACGATGTGACGAGATGCACCAGGTTCTCGACCACAGGAAGGTCATCGAGGCTCTCCGGAGACCGTGCCGTGAGTTCACGCAACAGGCAGTCCGGTAGATCAGGGAGGCGACCGAGCGCCTGAACCTCCTCGACGATCTGGTCCTGCACGTCACGCATTTCCAGTGTCGGATACAGGTGATCGATCTGCCGGTAGAGGTCTCCCAACCGGGCCAGTCGGTCGGGCTCGTAGTCCGGGCTGGGCCCGAAGAACAGCGTCAGCCACATGTTCAGCACGAGGTTCTCTACGAGGGGTCGCGGGTGCACCGGCGTTCCGCCGTCGCCCCACGCAGCCAGGCTCGCATCGACGCTAGCTTCGACGCTGGGACGGAGTCGTCCGAGAACGCCGGTGGTGAAGAGTGGACCCAGCGAGGAGCGCATCCGGCGGTGGTCGTCGCCCTCCAGCATTCTGACGAAACCACCCTCGACCAGGTAGTTGTCAGGACGGGGCATCGGGCGAAGGTCGGCCTGACAACCACGCAGCACGCCCTGTCCCCGCTCGAGGCCGTACACCGCGACGAGCGGTGTGTGGAGGTGATTCGTCGTGAATGTCGGGCCGTGTCGGTCGGCGAGCCTCTGGTGGTGGTCCACATCGAGCAATGGGCACGCCAATGTCGTCAGCTCGCCCGGTGGAAGTCCGCGCCGAACGAGCGACGTCGACCCGCTGTGCCAGCGGTCCCACGCGACGGCGGCAGCGACCGAGGTCAGCGCCGCCAGCGCCAGCGCATTGAGCCACATGGTCGAGGAGACGATCCCGTAGACCAAGAGGCCGATCACCACGACGAGGCCGACAACGGTCTGCGAGACCACGCGCCGCGCGTGCCGACGATAGTTCGGGAACGCAATGTCCAAGCTCTCGTCGCGAAGCATGCGAAATGTCCGCATAGGCCGAGCCAACATCGAGAGATTGAGAGCCAGCCGCTTTTCGATCCGGCTGCGAATCCGCGCCATCGTCGGTGTTTCGGTCACCGGATCGGGACTCGCTGCCATCGGCGAAGTGTAACATCCGCCCCTCGCGCGGATCTCTTCATGAAACTGGCCGAGGGCGAGGATCCATCACACTCTGGGTGTTCATCACCACCGACACCGAATTGTGGATCTGCAGCCCTGTGGGTGCCCACTATTCGGTCGTGGGCGTTGACCGTCTCCTCCAAGTGACACCGGGTCACTACACCACTGTTCGCGTTCAGCCCTCAACAACCGCTACGACAGTGCGGCCCTCAGCGTCAATACTCACGCTTCCCGGCAAGTCGACCCGCGCTACGGTGAGTGAGCCCGCGGTTCAACGGACAAGGCGGCAAACGTACCTCGACCGTCGTGGCGACCGAACCGTCCGCATGACTCCGAGCTACAGCAAACGCTCTTTGCGGAACCGGATGAGGCGATCAGCGATCTTGAAGCCCATGGACTCGTACGCGGCGATTGCCGCGAGGTTGTCGGATCCGGTTCGCACGACGGCCTGACTCATGCCGTTGTCTCGCATTTCGTTCAGGCCTCGAGCCATGACGACCTTGCTCAGCCCCTTCCGCCGGCTGGACTTGCGGGTGCCGACCGGCTCGAACTCCCCGATGCGATTTGTGCGGTCGTAGAACGGGTCGGCGAAAGCGATGATGGCATCGGTTGCGTCGACTGCGACAACGCTGGCATTGCTGTCAGGCCTGCCATAGCTGAGCTGATG
>CAZYLX010000538.1:0-3197 GCA_964648595.1 uncultured Acidimicrobiaceae bacterium | reverse complement strand
CGCAAAGCCTAGGAAGCGCGACGAGATGTAGCCTGTACCAAACGACATGTCCCTCTGGGTGAAAACACCCACTACCGGGGATTCCTGGGCCATCGTCGATCGCGCTCGTTCGATCGTTCTCGCGCTCCTCCGGCGTGAGTACCTGACCCTTGTTCACTGGCGAAGTGGCGTGGCTCCGTTGGCCTGCGACACACTGACATCATGCAGCCCGTCGAAGTGCTCAGCGTGGACCAGATCGATCTCTCCGAGGATGGTTTCTGGGAGCGGTCGCGAGAGGAACGCGAGGGAGTATTCGTCACGCTCCGACGGGAGAACCCGATTGCGTTCTTCGACGAGGTGGCGTTCGGGCCGCTCGAGGCCGGTCCCGGCTACTACGTCCTCACCAAGATGGCCGACGTGCTCCACGCATCGAAGAACCCGCTGATCTTTGGTTCGGCCGAAGGGGCCACCAGCATCGCCGATCTCCCGCCCGAGTTCCTCGAGTTCTTCGGCGGAATGATCAATATGGATGATCCCCGGCATGCCCGGCAACGCAAGATCGTGTCGGCCGCGTTCACCCCGGGCATGCTCAAGCGGGTCGAGGATCAGGTGCAGGAAGTGGCTGCCGCCGTCGTCGACGACATCGCGGCCAAGGGGGAGTGCGACTTCGTCACCGAGGTCGCTGCCCGCCTACCGCTCCAGATCATCTGCCAGATGATGGGGGTGGCCGAGGACAAGTGGGATTTCGTCTTCGAGCGTTCGAACGCGATCCTCGGAGCTGGTGATCCCGAATATGTCGGCGAGCTCGAGCCCGATGAGTTGATTGGAAGCCTGCTGATCGCCGGCGCCGAGCTGGCCGGGCTGATGGAGGAGATGGTCGAGGAACGCAAGGAGAACCCGACCGATGATCTCACAACGGCCCTGATCACCCCTGATGAAGATGGCGAGGTCCTCTCGCAATCCGACCTGAACTCGTTCTTCGTCCTGCTGCTCGTTGCCGGCAACGAGACCACTCGGAATGCGATCAGCCACGGGCTCTACGAGCTGACGAGGAACCCCGAGCAGAAGAAGACGTGGCTGGAGGACTTCGACGGCCACGCTCGCTCCGCCGTCGAAGAGATTGTTCGGTGGGCAACGCCGGTCATCCAGATGCGACGCACGCTGCACGAGGATCACGTCCTGTCCGGGGTCGAGCTCAAGACCGGCGACAAGGTGCTGCTGTTCTATGCATCGGCAAACCGCGACGAGGACGCCTTCGAGAACCCGTTCGACTTCGACATCAGCCGGGCCTCGAACCATCACGTCGGGTTCGGCGGGCCGGGACCCCACTTCTGTCTCGGTGCCAATCTGGCTCGTCGGGAGATCACGGTGATGTTCCGCGAGTTGTTCAAACGACTGCCGGACATTCACTCTGTCGGTGAGCCTGACTACCTCAACTCCAACTTCGTCAACGGCATCAAGCACCTGCGGGCCGAATTCACACCTGTCGATTGACCGGACAACGCTAGATTCGGACGCTTGACCGCTCTCCACTCGCCGCCGCCCGGCTCATCTCCGGGGCGTCGTGGTGCCGACCCAGGACAGGCCGGCCGCCGCGCCCCTTCGATGTTCCGCCGCGGCATCCCTCTGCTGCGGGCCATGATTCGCCTTCATCCGAAATCAGTGGCGATCGCCGCTGTTTCGGCGTTGATCTTCGCCTTTGGCACCGTTGGTTCCGCCGTCGTCCTCGGACGCATCACCGATGAAGTCGTGCTTCCTGCTTTCGAGGAGCCCGGCTTCGATGGACGAACCGTACTCTGGGGTGTTGTCGCCCTCGCGGCGATCACCGTGATTCGCATCGTCGGGACGGTCGGGCGCCGCTTCTTCGGCATGTTGGCCGGTGAACAGGTTCAACGGACCTATCGCCAACGGCTTGGTGAGAAGTACCTGCGGCTTCCATTGTCGTGGCATCAGGAACGCCCGACGGGCGAGTTGTTGGCTCATGTCGACAACGATGCCGAGATGGCCACTCAAGTCTTGATGCCCTTGCCGTTCACGATCGGTGTGTTCTTTCTCACGATCTTCTCGGCTATCAGCTTGTTGCTGGTCGACCCGTTGCTCGCCGCTGTTGCGTTCGCCCTGTTCCCGGTGCTGGCACTACTGAATCAGAGGTACAGCCGCCGCATCGAAGCACCGGCGGCTCGAGTTCAGGCCGATGTCGGTGCTGTCTCGGCGGTTGCCCACGAGAGCTTCGACGGTGCGCTGGTCGTCAAGACGCTCGGGCGGGCTGACGCCGAAGGAGAGCGTTTCGGGGAACGGGTCGAGCAGCTCAGGAAGGATCGGGTCGAAGTCGGCTTCCTGACCGCAGCGTTCGACACCGTCATCGATGTCCTGCCCAATCTCGGCATCATCGTGGTGGTCCTCCTCGGAACGTATCGAATCGAGGCGGGAGCGATGACGCCCGGTGAGCTCGTTCAAGTGGCCGCGCTGTTCAGTGTTCTCTCGTTCCCGATGCGCGTGTTCGGCTTCTTCCTCACCAGCCTTCCACCGTCGGTCGTCGCTCACGAGCGGTTGGCCACCGTCTTCGATTCGGAGATCCCTGACCGCCCGACAACCACCCGTCCGCTCAACGAAGGTGCGTTGGGTATTGAAGCCACCGGTCTTGTGTTCGGGTTCGACGGTCAGCCCGTTGCTGACGGGTTGACCGGGGGAACGCAGGTCTTGTCCGGTGTCGATCTCCAGATCCATCCTGGTGAGACGGTGGCGATCGTCGGGTCAACTGGTGCCGGCAAGTCAACCCTCTGCTCGGTTCTCTGTGGCTTGTTGCCGCCGGAGCAGGGCGAGGTCAGACTCGGCGGAGCTCTCGTCGATGAGCTCGACCCCTCGGAACGCACCGATGCGGTTGCTCTCGTGTTCCAGGAATCGTTCCTGTTCGCCGATTCCGTGCGAGCCAACATCGACCTCACGGAGACGGCGTCCGACGAGGCGGTCCTGCGCAGCACGCCTGACCCACCTTTTTTTTGGCTCCAACTTGCCCATCATGACAACATCTAAAGCGGTAATAGGGAAGTTGCTATTGATGTGAACGTTTTGGGAAACATAACCGATGTGGTGAGATGACGCTTTAGCTGTTCCGCCCAGGACACGCACAGATCCTCTATTGGGTTTAAGCAACCCCAGTATCAGTTTCAACAAGGTTGTTTTACCACCGCCGTTGGGGCCGATCATAGCAATGAAAT
>CAZYLX010000537.1:0-3198 GCA_964648595.1 uncultured Acidimicrobiaceae bacterium | reverse complement strand
TCATCCCACCGATAACGTTGACAAACACATCCTGATCCGCTAAACGCAGGCCCGCTCGCTTGGACAGCACCGCTGTGATCAACAACAGGCGGTTGAAGTCGATGCCGTTGGCCGTGCGTCGTGCCCGGCGTCCAGTAGGGCGTCGAGGCCGGTCTCAGAAATCTCTTCGGTCACCAGAATCCGACTCATTGCGCAAGGATTCCCCACAGATCGCGCCCGTCCACCCGCATCGTGGAACTTTCTGAGCAATCAACAGAAAGTCAGCCGGCGAGAGATCAGCGAGGAGCCCTGGGTAGCCTCCCGCGGTGGACACCCAAATCATCGGTGCCGGCCTGGCCGGACTTGTCGCAGCCAACCAACTCGCCGCTGAAGGCGTCGCGGTCCGCATCGTCGACAAGGGCCGCAGCGTTGGTGGCCGTCTCGCCACACGCCGAATCGGCACGGCAGTTCTCGACCATGGCGCCCAGTTCTTCACGGCGCGATCTGACGCGTTCGTCGAAACCGTCGATGGTTGGCTCGCTGCCGGTGTCGTCGAAGAGTGGTGCCGAGGATTCGACGACGTGAGTGACGGATATCCCAGGTATCGAAGCACCGGGGGCATGAACCAGCTGGCGCAACACCTTCGCTCAACCTTGCCCGATGCGGTCGAGCTCCTCACGTCACACAAGGCCTCGGCGATCATCCCACTCAGCAACAAACTTGCGGTGAGCTACGACAGCGGTGTGCGGGCCCCCGACGAGTGCGACGCGGTGATCAGTACCGCTCCGGTGCCCCAAGGGCTCGAACTGCTCGACTCTGGCGGTTTGGCCATTGCCCCTTCGTCGAGCGGGGTGCGCGACCTGCGCTACCACGCGGTCATCGGTCTGCTGGCAACACTCGACCAGCCAGCACCGTTCGGTCCTGCCGGCGCCCAACAAACACCGGACGATCCGGTGTTCACGTTCCGCTCCGACAACGGCACAAAGGGGATCAGCCCCGTCCCTGCAGCCACGTTCCACGCCGCTCACGCCCTGTCAGCTGAACTCTGGAGCGAGAGTGACGTCGACATCCTCGCTGCCCTTCGGCCCCACGCTGAGGCCGCCCTGGGCGATGCCTCCATCCTCGAGATCCAGGTCAAGAAGTGGCGCTTCGCCGGACCGGTCGAGCCGTGGCCCGAACGCTGTGCGGTCATCACAACAACGCCAGGACCTGTCGTCTTCGCCGGTGATGCATTCGGCGGGCCGAAGGTCGAGGGCGCCTTCTTGTCCGGCCTCGCCGCCGCCGACACCGTGCTTGCGGCAAGCAACGACGAATCGTGAAACCTCTCGAGCCCGAGGTTGTCCTCGGCCAATTCGACGAGGGGGTCGCCCAGATCGTTTCGCTGGCCGGTGAGCGAGAGGGTCGGGCCTGGCACAAGACCGTTGTCGGTGACTGGTCGGCCCATGAGCTGGCCCGTCACCTCCTCGCTGTCAGCGACTGGTATCACGAATGGCTCGACAGAGCCGAGGCCGGCGACAGCACGTCCCCGTTTCCGGCCAAGCAGCTGGACAATCGCAACGAACTGGCCGTTCTCGACCTCGGACACCTCGATGGCCCCGAGGCAATCGACAGATTCGCGGTCCGCGCCAACAACTATCGCCAACGACTCGCGCACCTGGCGGCTGACGGCAGCTGGGACATGCCGTACGGGTGTGCCAACGGAAGGTCAACGGTTGGCGGCCACGCCGGAATTGCTGCTGCAGAGTGGCACCTCCACGCCTGGGATCTCAGCGTCGGCCAGTGGCAGCCGAGCTCACCTCAAACGCTGTACCTTGCCGTCGGCCAAGGGATGGTGACCTCACAACGTCGCTGGAAACAGGCGATCACGACACGCGTCGTCGCCCGGATCGCAGCCGGCGATCCTTGGGCTGATCTCGTCAAGCGCTCCGGTCGTGTCGCACCGGATCGAGTCACATCCGACTGAACCCTAGGTCCGGCTGAGAGCAGCCCAGAAGCCGGTCCCGGCACGGGCGGTGACACCACGCCAGCTCCCAGGAAGCGCAGCAGCGACGTCGACCACCGGCAGATGGATCGGCGTCTGATCGCCGAGGGTGTTGACCCACACCACGCCGCCTCCGGGGGCGACGACGCGATCGACTTCAGTCGGGAAGAGCAGCATGTTGACCATCATCACCACATCGAAGGCATCGTCGCCGAACGGCAGAACCGAAGCGTCGCCCCGGACCCGCGGTGCCAACTCGCCAGGTGCGTTCCGCAGCATCTCAGCTGCGAGGTCGCATGCAACCAATGACTCCACGCGGTCGTGCAGTACTCGCGTACCAGCTCCGGTGCCAGAACCGAGTTCGAGCCAGCGTCCAGCCGTCGGCACACCACCTCGTTCGAGCGCGTCGAGGATCGGAGCGGCCTTGGTGGGGTTCACGTGGTCCTCGGACCAATCGGCGGCCAGCGAATCGAAGAGGGCTCCCACCTTCTCGGCCCGAGCGCTGTCCCATGCCCCATCGAACGCGACCTGACGCGTGAGTTTGCGTATCGGGTGATCGGGCCCGGCAAAGGGTTCCGGATCGCTCGTCCCCTCAGCATCATCGAGCTTCACGAGTAGTGCAGCGTCGTCGGTCACGACCACAGTCTGGCCGATAGTGTCCGAGCCATGGTTGCTCTCCGCCTCAAGACCTCTTCGGAGCCTCAACCCGACTTTCTCCACCTTCCCTGGACGACCCCGCTCAATTCGTGGCCTGACGAATTCGCCGTTCGTCTTCCACGGGGTCGCCACCGCCATGTGGTCCGCTTCATCGAGCACGAGGGCGTCTACTTCGCCCTCAAGGAGCTGCCACCGGCTCTGGCCAATCGGGAATTCGAGCTCCTGACCTACCTGAAGGACGAGGGGCTTCCTGTCGTCGATCTTGTCGGCGTCGCCCATGATCGGGCCGAGCCCGGTCAGGATCCGCTGGACTCGGTGCTGATCACGCGTCACCTGACCTACTCGCTTCCCTACCTTCACCTCTTCGCAGCACCTGGAGGTGAGGGCCTCCACGAACGCCTGATCGATGCGTTGACAATCCTGCTCGTCCGTATCCATCTCGTTGGCCTGTTCTGGGGCGACTGCTCGCTCGGCAATGCTCTCTTCCGGCGAGACGCGGGCAGTCTGGTGGCCTACTTGGTCGACAACGAGACCGGCGAACATCACGACGAGCTGTCCGACGGGCAGCGTCAGCACGATCT
>CAZYLX010000536.1:0-3199 GCA_964648595.1 uncultured Acidimicrobiaceae bacterium | reverse complement strand
GTCGTCTTGCTCGATCCACAGCTCGCCACTGAAGGGCACCGAACGGGTGCCGGCATCGGGGTTCTCGGGATTGTTGACAACGTCGACCCATTCGACGGTGCCCTCTGGCCAGTTGGTGATCGTCAGCTTCAGCGGCTCCACGACCGCCATGCGGCGGAGAGCATTGGTGTTGTGATGCGTGCGAACAAACGATTCGAGGAGTTCGATCTCGACGACCGAGTTCGACTTCGCGACCGAGATCTTGTCGGTGAAGGCCTTCAGTGCCGCAGCTGGATAGCCCCGCCGCCGGAGTCCACGGACGGTCGGCATGCGGGCATCATCCCAGCCGTCGACGCGTCCATCTTCCACGAGCGTGCGGAGCACGCGCTTCGAAAGCACGGTGTGAGTGATGTTGAGTCGAGCGAACTCGGTCTGCTCCGGGCGATCGGTCGGCAATTCGAGCTGATCGAGGCACCAGTCGTAGAGCGGCCGATGGTCGGCGAACTCGAGTGTGCAGATCGAGTGAGTGACTCCCTCGATTGCGTCGGACTGGCCATGGGCCCAGTCGTAGGTCGGGTAGATGACCCATCGGTCACCGGTGCGGTGGTGGGGCACTCGACGAATCCGATAGAGCACCGGATCGCGCAGCCACATGTTGTCGGCTTGCATGTCGACCTTGGCCCGCAGCACCTTCTCGCTGTCGGCGAAATCTCCGTCGCGCATCTGGCGGAACAAGCCCAAATTCTCCTCGACCGAACGATCGCGATGCGGGCTCTCGATACCGGGCTGCCCGAAGCCGCCACGCTGCTCGGAGATGGTTTCGGCATCCTGGTCGTCGACGTATGCGAGGCCAGCGTTGACGAGGTCTTCGGCCCACACGTAGAGCTGGTCGAAGTAGTCAGAGGCGAACTTCGGAGCTCCGGACAGACTCACCCCCAACCACTCGAGATCCTCCTGGATCGCCTCGACGTAGGAGATGTCTTCGGTCGCCGGGTTCGTGTCGTCGAAGCGCAAGAAGCAGACGCCGCCGAAATCGTCGGCAACCCCGAAGTTGAGATAGATCGACTTGGCATGCCCGATGTGGAGGAAACCGTTGGGTTCGGGCGGGAACCGGGTCTGCACTCGTCCACTAAAACGGCCGCCGTCGATGTCGGCCTTGACCTTCTCGCGAACGAAGTCGAGCGAGGCCGCCCCCGTTTCGGGCGATTCAGCCACAGATGCGTTGGTGGCTTCGGACGTGGTGCCGTCAGACATCCGGTCACGCTATCGCTGCCCTCTCATGCCGAGTTCGTCGACGGTCCGCTCCAACTACTGCAATGATGAACTGATGCCAGATGCCCCGTCGCTCCATGCCGATATCGCCCACCTCGCCTTTCTTCTCGGGCATTGGGTAGGCGGCGGAAGTGGTCACTACCCCACGATCGACGACTTCGAGTACCGGGAACAGGTGTGGTTCGACCATGTCGGTAAACCGTTCATCTCCTACCGGCAAGGCACGAAGCACGCCGCGACCGGCCTGCCGCTCCACGCCGAGGCCGGCTACCTGCGACCGGTTGGCACCGACCGCATCGAGCTCGTCGTCGTCCAGCCAAGCGGCATCGTCGAGCTGCACGAGGGCACTATCGACGGCACGGCCATTCGACTTCGTTCGACATCCGTGCTCACCACAGCAACCGCCAAGGACGTGACCGAGGTGGAACGCACGATCGATGTCACCGATGGGGTGCTGGCCTATGACCTTTCGATGGCCGCCGTAGGCCTACCGCTGCAGCACCACCTCTCGGCGCAACTCACCCGGCAGTCGCCGGAAGCCTGATCCCACCGCCGACACGAGCAGCGCCCGGTTCGCCATCACCGGGAGAAGGGATTCCGTGGGATCGGGCTGGGTAGGTGCCAACGGAGAGGACTAGACCGTCTCCATGGACGAATTGTCAGGCAAGACCGCTGTCATCACCGGAGCCGCCAGCGGCATCGGGCTGGAGCTGGCCAAGCAGTTCGGTGCGGCAGGCATGCAATTGGTGCTCGCCGACATCGAGCAGTCAACCCTCGACGCCACCGCCACGATGCTCGAAGCAGCCGGCCATGACGTGCTGTCGTTCCAACTTGACGTACGCAACCACGACGAGATCGTGGCGCTCGAAGCAGCCGCAACCGCCCGCTTCGGCAAGGTCCATCTGTTGTGCAACAACGCCGGAGTCGGCGCCGGCGGCCCGGTCGCAGATCCCACGAATCTCGAAGCCTGGCGCTGGACGATCGACATCAACCTCTGGGGCGTGATCTACGGCTGCAAGGTGTTTCTGCCGAACATGCTCGGGCACGGTGAGCCGTGTCACATCATCAACACAGCATCGATGGCCGGACTCGGTTCGGCCCCGATGATGGGTCCCTACAACATCTCGAAGTACGGGGTTGTCGCTCTTTCCGAGACCCTGGCGAAAGAGATGCTGATGATGGACACGAAGATCGGCGTCTCTGTCCTGTGCCCGGCGTTCGTTTCCACCGGCATCGCACAGAGCGACCGCAACATGCCAGACGACGTTCGTGACACCCTCCCGCCCCGGCCGGCGACAACGAGTGCCACCCAGTCCGACATCGCCAACATGGTGGCCGGCGGCATGAGCACCGAGGTTGTCGGCCGAGCGGTGCTCGACGCTGTGCAGAACGACAATTTCTGGATCCTGACCCATGAGGAGACCAAGCCGTTCGTGACCGAACGAGCCAACGACATCGTCACCGGGGTCAATCCCTCGCTGCGAAACTGATGGTCGACACGGACGGCAGTTTCGTTCTCACCGAAGATGATGTCGAGGCTGCTGTCTTGGCTTGGTTCCACGACATCTGGGATCCGGATCGGTCGCTGCTCGAATGGCGAAACCTGCTCGTCGATTCCGGTTGGGCGGTGCCGTCGTGGACCGAGCGTTGGTTCGGGCGTGGGCTCCCAGCGTGGGCTGATCGAGTCGCGCATCACACCATCCGCCGCGCCGGCGGCGTTGCCATGCCGCTGGGCGGCGGGATGGGTCTCGCTGCGCCGACGATGTACGACCATGCCTCGGATGAGGTGCGGGCGAAGTACCTGCGAAAGACACTGACGGGCGAGCTCACCTGGTGCCAACTGTTCAGTGAGCCGGGCGCCGGTTCCGACCTCGCCGGCCTGCAAGCCACGGCCGTCCTCGACGGTGACGAGTGGGTGGTAAATGGTCAGAAGGTGTGGAACACCTCG
>CAZYLX010000535.1:0-3202 GCA_964648595.1 uncultured Acidimicrobiaceae bacterium | reverse complement strand
CGGACTGCTCGCCGGTGCCAACACCGGCAAGATGGTCGTCGAACTCTGAGCCAGAGTCACGAATGGGGTGAGGGCCTGTGGGGGCCGAATATTGTGTCGTGGCTGGTCAGGTGGCGTTTTAGGATTTGTGGATGAGGCCGTGGGGTGGGGTCTATGTCCGGACTCGAAGCCATCTAGGCGCTGAACGTATCGCTTGTATTGGGTGTGGACTATCAATGAGGCTCAGGCCCGATCAGTCGCTGCCCTTCTCAAAGTGGGCACGGTGTGTCGTATTGCTGACGGGAGTCCCGGCAAGGAGCGGCAACAGGCGGGAATGAGCCCCGCTGCCGGATCAGAGAACCGCTTGTTTCCGGGTTTTGCCGCTTGGTGCCGCTGCGGGTAACTAGGGGCTTGTTCGTTCAAGTCCCCGCCCTCCGACACTCGAAAATCCCTGCTTTCAAGCGGGAAGCCACATCCGGAGGCTGCGCCGAGGTTCGTTACCGAGGCGAGCGCAAAAGTCTAGGGTTTCGGAATGCTTGGGTTCTTTGAGCGCCTTTTGGTAGCTGGCAAGAAGTCTGAAGTCAGCCGTACTCGGACAGCGTTCCGGGTTCTGCTCGGAGCAGCCCTCACCTTCGCTGGCTTGAGCCATCTGTCGTGGTCCCGGAGTGAGTTTCTGGCACAGGTTCCTGACTGGTTCCCGGTAGATGCCGACCTCGTAGTGGTGCTCTCGGGGGTTATCGAGGTCCTCATTGGCACAGCGTTGCTGGTGGCGGCGAAGTACCGGGTGATCGTCGGACTCGTGGCCGCCGCTTTCTTTGTAGCGATCTTTCCGGGGAATATCGCTCAACTCATAGAGGGCACAGACGCGTTCGGGTTGAACTCCAATACCTCACGGGCGGTGAGACTTCTCTTCCAACCGGTTCTCGTTGGCTGGGCGCTTTGGTCCACGGGAACTTGGCGCGCTCTTCGAGTCATCTACGACAAGGAAGAGTAATACCGCTCCGAAAGGAGCGATCGACGCGAGCGTCCAATCTCACGGCGGTCTGGAGGGCCCACTCACGCCTGGTCAGGTTCGTGACGCACGAAATGCCGTGTGCGGCTGTGGGTGCTGGTGTCGCGATGCTGGGATATGGCGACGGCCAGCGTCGATGGTCTCGAAAGCTCCTGTGATTAGCCTTGGGTGATGACTGAGATTCCTGCTCCGCTCAACTTGGACGATCTCAAAGCGACTGCGGACTTCCACTACCTGCTCGACGCGTTTCGCGATGTGCTGGTGGACCTCGGAGAGGTGGAGATCGCAGCGGCGCTGCCATGGGGCGATCGCTATGACCCCACGGCCGAACCGAGCGATCCGGACCGGCTCACTCAAGCGTTGTCGATTGCATTCCGATTGGCGACGCTCTCGGAAGAGAACGCTGCCGCCCAGTACCGAAGGAGTCGCGAGTCTGCCGATGGCCGGGCGGTCATCTCGGGTTCCTGGGGGCGGATCCTGTCGGACCTGTGGGAGGCAGGCCACGAGCCCGCCACGATCGCGTCGCAGCTGGGCAGGATCGCTGTCGAGCCGGTGCTCACCGCCCACCCAACCGAGGCCAAGCGGGCCACCGTCCTGGAACAGCATCGCGAGCTCTATCTGTTGCTCGTATCTCGTGAGAACCAGATGTGGACGCCGCAGGAGCAGGCCGAGATCGACGCCGATCTCCGGGCGATGCTGGAACGACTCTGGAGGACGGGTGAGATCTTCCTGGAGCGGCCCGAAGTCGCCGACGAGTTGCGCAATGTCACGCACTATCTGTCTCGCGTCTTCCCACAGGTCGTTCCCCGCCTCGATGGCAGGCTTCGCACGGCGTGGGTTGGGGCAGGGTTCGACCCGGGCCTGTTGGACGGCGCGGCGCTGCCCTTGCTTCGCTTCGGCACCTGGGTCGGAGGCGACCGGGACGGCCATCCCTTCGTCACGGCCGATGTCACAGAACTTTCACTGCACTCACTGCGCGAGCGAGCGGTTGCGCTGCTCGACGGCGAGCTTGGCCGGCTCGCCACACTTCTCAGCCTGTCTGATCTCATCGATCCGGCACCGAGCGAGCTCATCGCATGGATCGATGCTCGGGCCACCGGGCTCGGGCTCGTCGGTGCGAGCGCCGTGGGGAGGAACCCTGACGAGCCGTGGCGCCAGGCGATCAACCTCATCCGGGAGCGCCTCCCCGCTGGCGCGGTAGGCGGCGAAGCAGGCGAATCGAGCAGTGGATATCGCGGCGCCGCGGAGTTGGTGGACGATCTGCGGTTGGTGAGTCGCCTGCTGGAAGAGTCGGGCGCGGGGCGATTGGCGCAACATGATGTGGAACCGGTGATTCGCTTGGCGGAGACATTCGGGTTCCATCTGGCGGTCCTCGACGTGCGCCAGAACAGCAGGTTCCACGATCTCGCCGTCGCGCAACTTCTTACCGCCGCCGGCGTGTCGGGCGGCGAGGCCTTTCCCGAGTGGGCAGAGCCGGAGCGGCTCGCCCTGCTGGAGCGAGAGCTCTCCTCGCCACGCCCGCTTGCAGCCGTCGGCGTCGAGATCGGGCCCGAAGCCGATGCGGTCCTGAGTTCGTATCGGGTGCTTCGCGGCGAGATCCTGGCCAACGGGACAGCCGGGATCGGGAGCCTGATCGTGTCGATGACCCGCAGCGTGTCGGACCTGCTCGTTGTCTACTTGCTGGCAAAGGAGGCCGGACTCCTGACACGAGAGGACGGCGCCGTCCGGTGCCTGCTCCCGGTGGTTCCGTTGTTCGAGACGATCGATGACCTGGAACGCAGTCCCGACATCCTGCGGGCGTTCCTCGAGCACTCGATCACCCAGACCACGCTGCGGGCACGGGTCACCCACGGGCGACCGCCGAGTCAGCAGGTGATGGTCGGCTACAGCGACAGCAACAAGGACGGCGGCATCCTGGCCAGCCTTTGGGGGCTGTACCGAGCCGAGGAGACGCTCGCCCGCATCGGTTCCGATTTGGGCATCGATGTCAGCTTCTTCCACGGGCGAGGTGGCACGATTAGTCGTGGCGCTGGCCCGACTCATCGCTTCCTTCGGGCGCTGCCCCCCGGGTCGCTCAGTGGGATCGTCCGCCTGACCGAGCAGGGTGAGACGATCTCCCAGAAGTACGCCAACCCGATCACGGCCGAGCACAATCTGGAGCTACTCCTGGCCGGTACTGCCGGGGCCCTGATCGGAACACCGGCGGCCCGC
>CAZYLX010000534.1:0-3202 GCA_964648595.1 uncultured Acidimicrobiaceae bacterium | reverse complement strand
GGCACTCGTCATTGCCTATGAGCCCATCTGGGCCATCGGTACCGGGCGGACCGCTTCAGCTGACGACGCTCAGGCCATGTGCGCGTTCGTCCGGGCAACCGTGCGAGAGGCATTCGGCGACGAGGCTGCCGATGCTGTTCGCGTGCAGTACGGCGGTTCGGTCAAGCCGACCAACGCCAACGAATTGTTGACCCAGCCCGACATCGACGGTGCCCTCGTCGGTGGTGCGAGCCTCGAGGCTGAGTCCTTCGCACGCATCGCCCAGTTCCGTCTGGTCGACTGATCGAGCCCGTTGAGGTCGCCGCTGCCGCCGGTTGAATGCTCACTCGATTGGCGGTTCCGTGTGAACGGAGATGAAGATCCGGGACTACAGCACGACCAATTCCTTCGCGCCTACTAGGCTCCCGCCGATGAACGCACGCAGGCGATCGGTCCACACACGGTGAGTTCGGGACCCCCGGTCCTTCAGGTCCAAGATCTCACCACCCGGTTCAACACGCTCGACGGAACAGTTCACGCCGTCAACGGCGTGAGCTTCCATCTGAACGAAGGCGAGTTCGTCGCTGTCGTCGGCGAGAGCGGCTCGGGTAAGAGCGTGTCGATGATGTCGCTGTTGCGGTTGATCCCCATGCCGCCTGGCGAGATCACCGAAGGTGCGGTCCACTTCGAGGGCGAGGACCTCTTGGACATCGACATCGCCGACCTCCGCAAGGTGCGTGGTGGTCGAATCGGCTTCATCTTCCAGGACCCGATGACGTCGCTGAATCCGGTGATCAGCATCGGTGACCAGATCACCGAGTCGCTGAAGCTCCACACCGAGCTCAACAAGAAGGCCCGGAACGATCGAGCGGTCGAACTGCTCGATCTCGTCGGTATCGCCGATGCTCGACAACGGCTGAAGGCCTACCCCCACGAACTCTCGGGCGGCATGCGCCAACGTGTCATGATCGCCATGGCGTTGGCCTGCTCACCGAAGGTGATCATCGCCGATGAGCCGACCACGGCCCTCGATGTCACGATTCAGGCGCAGATCATCGAGATCGTTCGTGATCTGCGGGAGAAGCTGGGAACGGCCCTGATCTGGATCACCCATGATCTCGGTGTTGTCGCAGGCCTCGCTGATCGTGTGCTCGTGATGTACGGCGGGCGAATCGTCGAGGAGGGGATAGTGCATGATCTTTACGCTCACCCCAAGCATCCGTACACGATTGGTCTGCTGGAGTCGGTTCCCCGTCTCGATCAGAAGGGACGGGAGCTCTACAGCATCGAGGGGCAGCCGCCGAGCCTGTACAAGAACCCGACCAGCTGCAGCTTTGCGCCACGGTGCCGGTATGCCTTCGACCGCTGTCGAAATGAGATGCCAGAGCTGACGCTGCTTGCTTCTGGGCAGAGCGTTGCCTGTTTCTACGACGTCGACACAGGAGAGCCGCGAAATGACTGACACCCAGACTGCAGCTGAATCGCCGGCCTCGGGGGAGCGCGAAGTCCTCGTCGAGGTGCGGGGCTTGAAGAAGCATTTCCCGATCATGGCCGGGATTTTCAAACGTCAGGTCGGTGCTGTTCGCGCTGTCGACGGTCTCGATTTCGACATCCACCGCGGCGAAACGCTCGGCCTGGTCGGCGAGAGTGGTTCCGGCAAATCGACCACCGGTCGAGTGATCCTCCAGCTCGACCGGGCGACGGAAGGAACAGCGAAGCTCGATGGTGTGGAGCTGACCACGCTGAAGGGAAACGCGTTGCGGGAGCGCCGCAAGCGGATGCAGATGATCTTCCAGGACCCGATGGCGTCGCTGAACCCTCGGATGACCGTCGCATCGATCATCGGCGAGCCACTCGTCGAGAACTCATCGATGAGCAAGGACGAACGGCGCGAGCGGATCGAGGAGCTCCTGAGTTTGGTCGGACTCGATCCGACCCACGCCAACCGCTACCCCCATGAGTTCTCCGGCGGTCAGCGTCAACGCATCGGTATTGCCCGAGCGATTGCTCTCCACCCCGAATTCATTGTTGCCGATGAACCGATCGCTGCACTCGATGTGTCAATTCAGGCGCAGGTCGTCAACCTGCTCAAGAAGCTGCAGTCCGAGCTCGGCTTGACGTATTTGTTCATCTCGCACGATCTGAGCATGGTTCGTCACATCGCCGATCGAGTCGCCGTCATGTATCTCGGCCACATCGTCGAACTGGCAAACGTCGACGATCTCTACGACCGACCGATGCATCCGTACACACAAGCGCTCAACAGCGCGGTGCCGCTGCCTGATCCGATCCTCGAGGCCAGTCGGCAGCGTGTGATTCTCGAAGGCGATATTCCGAGTCCGGCGTCTCCGCCGCCAGGGTGTGTGTTCAATCCTCGTTGCCCGATCGCCACGGAAATCTGCTCGGCGGAAGCGCCAGAATGGCGTGAATTGGCCGAAGGGCACTGGGTGGCGTGCCATCACGCCGATCAAGCGCGATCTGACCTGTAACGCAAGAGCCACGCGGTGACGGCCAGGGGGTCAGTTGTTGCAGAAAGATGTGAACGCTGTGTCACAAGCAAGGAATGGGGGACGCGCCCCCTCCAACGCGCTACGATCGCTCGATCTGTTGGCCACCTGGCCGAGGACCAAAGGGAGAAAGACATGAAGAAGCTCATCGCGTTGCTTGCAGCGCTTGCGCTCATCGCCGCTGCCTGTGGCAGTGACGACGACAGCGCATCTGAGGAGACTTCGGAGGAGACCACCTCCTCTGAAGAATCTGAAGGTGAAGAAGAAGAAGAGACAACCACCACCGAGGCAGCAGCAGCCCCAGAAGGCGGCGCCGCCGGCGAAGGTGGCAATCTGCTCCTTCTCCAGTGGCAGGCTCCTTCACAGGCCAACTCGCTGTTGAGCAACGGTACGAAGGACCTCCTCGCAGGTTCCCTCGCACTCGAGCCCCTTGCCGAGTTCGGCCCCGACGGCACGGTTATTCCGTCCCTCGCCACCGAAATCCCGACCGCATCCAACGGCGGTATCTCCGAGGACCTCACCACCATCACGTGGACGCTGCGTGACGACGTTCTCTGGTCGGACGGCACGCCGTTCACAGCTGACGACGTCGTCTTCACCTGGGAATACTGCGCTGATGAAGCGACCGGCTGCTCGGTCGAGGTCTTCACAGACGTCGTAAGTGTTGTCGCAGACGATGACTTCACTGTCACCATCACCTTCGACGCACCCAAGCC
>CAZYLX010000533.1:0-3209 GCA_964648595.1 uncultured Acidimicrobiaceae bacterium | reverse complement strand
AACGGTCAGTCCGCCAGTCGCCTTGTTGCCCTCGACCCGACCACGGGCGCAGTCGACAACGGCTTCGCCGGCGCGCTCACCAGCGCAACCGTGGTCCGTGGCTTCGATATCGAAGGACCGTGGCTCTACGTGGTCGGCGGCTTCAATGGTGTCATCAGCCCGGTCGGCAACAACCTCTCCAACCGAGCCGCTCGTTTCGATTGGCAGACCGGCAACCACGATCCCAACTGGCGCCCGATGGTCAGCGGCGGCACGCCGTGGGGCGTCTCGGCGTCGACAGCCGATCGGGTCTACCTGGCCGGTGACTTCAACGTGGTCGGCGGCAACTCCGTGATCGGTGGCTACGCAGCCGTCACCAAGACCGACGCAACCTACGTTCCCCCATCGGAACCCTTCCCGATCAACACCACAAACCCTGGGCGGCAATACCTGTACGACGTTGTCGCCGTGAACGGGTTCGTCTTCGTCGGTGGCAGCGAGCACTTCGTTGCGGTTCTCAACGAGTCCGATCAGTCGCTGCACCGCTTCCACTACTCACGACCAAAGGGTGACTTCCAGGACTTCGAGGTCGTTGGCGATCGCGTGTACGCCGGTTGTCACTGCCGTGCCGACGCATTCATCGACAGTTCCGACGATGTGCTCTGGTTCAGCCCGCCACCACCCGGCGTCCAAAATGGGACGGTCGACATCACGAACGACAACACCTGGATCACGGCGTTCAGCACGCTGACCGGCGAGGTCGACGGCAGCTTCAACCCACCGATCACGGCCATCCAGTCCGGCGTCTGGGCGATCCACGGTGCCGCCGACGGTTGCCTCTGGGCCGGCGGCGACATCACCGGGGCGGGAGGCCAGGCCGCCGACAATCTGGTTCGATTGTGTGACGCGGCCAACGTCGACACCGAACGGCCATCGACTCCGGGAGCACCCCAAGAAGTAGGCCAGGGCGTCGATTCAGTCGACCTCAGCTGGAATCCCAGCACTGACAACGTCGCGGTCACTGGCTACAACGTCTACGACAACGCCAATGACCAGATTGTCGCCACGTCGGCTTCGAACAGTGTGACAGTCGTCGGGCTTACCGGCACGAACGTGTTCTACACCAGGGCATTCGATGCTGCAGGCAATGTGTCCTGGCGTTCGGGCACCACAACCGTCGTGATCGGCCCGGGCGCCGACACGGAGCGGCCGAGCGTTCCCGGTCGACCGATCGAGGGAGCGCAGGGTGCAGACACCCTGGATCTCACGTGGAGTCCCAGCACCGACAACGTGGGTGTCGCTGGCTACAATCTCTACGACGCGGACACGAACCAGATCGTTGACACCAGTACAACGAACTCGACAACGCTCACGGGTCTCGCTCCCGGCACGCTCCGGTATTACACGAAGGCCTTCGACGCCGCCGGGAACATCTCCTGGCGATCGGGCGTCACGACAGTCGAATTCGCCGGCGGTGCAGACACTGAGCGCCCCACGCCCCCAACCGGCTTGATGGTCGCTGCGGTTGGCGTTGGCTCGGTTGACCTCACCTGGAACCCGAGCACCGACAACGTCGCGGTCACTGGCTACAACGTCTACGACAATTCCGACGGGCAGATCGTCGCCACCTCGGCATCGACGAGCACAACGGTCACCGGCCTCACCGGGACCAACACGCTCTACGTGAAAGCCTTCGATGCCGCTGGCAATACGTCGTGGCGGTCGAACACGGTGACGTTCGCGGTCAACTAGCAGCTGTGGGTTCAGCGTTCGAGGGTTTCCTGGGCGATCGGTCGGGTGACGCGGTTCGACCCCGGTGGGGTCACGTGGGCGAAGGCCGCGAACCACGACTGGTAGCCGAGGTCGTTCGGATGAAAACGGTCGCCGGCAGAGCGTCCGCGCCAACCCGGCAGGTGGGCATCCACATCGGCGACGGCCAACCCGGTTCGGGCTGCTTCGTGTCGAATCGTCTTGTTGAGGCGCTTCGCCATGATGCTGCCCTTGGCGGGCAATGTCGCAAGCACTGATTCATTCGGGAGCCGCGACATCAGCGAGTGCATCGAGCTCTCCACCTTCGAAAACGAGCCTCCACGGGCGAAGTCGTTGCTGCCAACCGTGCAGGTGACGAGCTGGATCGGGCGATCGATGGCGCGGAGAGCGGGCAGTTGCACGTGCAACACATCGTCGATCCTCGCACCAGAACGCGAGAGGTTGACGATGCGGGCCGGGCGATTTCTTCGTTGTTGAGATTCGTGCAGTACGAGGCGATGGAGCCACGAATGCTCGATGGACGAAGCGCCGACGGCTTGGCTCAAGGAGTCGCCGAGCACGACCATGATCGGGTGTTCGTCGTCTTGGTCGGCCTCGAGGGTGGCCTCGGACTGCATGCGCCAGTAGTGGGCATGGTCGAGGATCTGATTCCTGGTCGCTCGGATGCCGGGAACGACAGGCGCGAGTAGGCCGAGCAGTCGCCCGGGCGCGGCCGGTCTCAGTGCTTCTCCGATGACCGCGGGCATTGCCCATTCCGTCGTCTCTTCCATCACCGCCCCTATCGGCGCAGCAACAGGGCGAACTGAGGATGCCGGCATGCCAGACTGTCGACCATGACTGACCGCAACACGATCTTGTCTGTTCTCGCCGACCAACGAACGGAGTTGGAGCAGACGTATCGATCCTTCAGCGAGGATGTCGTGACGACACCATGCACAGACAGCGAAGATCCTGATGGTGCGCCATGGGCGCCGATCGATCATCTCGGTCACCTCCTTCGGATCGAGAAGGCATTCCTCGGCATGGCGCGACTCACGGTTGGAGGTGACGAGGCTCCAATCAAGATCGGCGGGTCGACGTGGGAGGAGAAGATCGCCCAAGTCCACCGAGACAACGAGGCCCACCTCGAATCCCTGCGCCCTCTCAGTGTCGAGACACTGTTGAGTGAGCTGGCCGACGCCAGAGTCGACACCATCGGCTTCATCGCCGAGCTCTCCGATGAGCAACTCACGACGCCCATCCCCGGCGCTCCATGGGGAGACGGCACCATCGGCGGTGTACTCATGGCAAACGCCGGCCACGAACAGCAGCACATGGCATGGGTCGCCGACGCCCTGGCCTGAGCGAGGAGCGCTCGCTCAGCCGACGAACATGCCGCCCGCGGGGAACACGATCTGACCAGTCACATACGACGAGTCATCGCTGGCCAAGAAGAGCGCCGTGCTGGCGATCTCGTCGGG
>CAZYLX010000532.1:0-3212 GCA_964648595.1 uncultured Acidimicrobiaceae bacterium | reverse complement strand
TCAGGGCAACCGATGGTGCCAGTCCCGCGGCCATGGCCCGGGTGACCACGCCGCTGCCGGCAGCGACCTCCAGGACCGACGCCACTCCGGACGCGTCGGGGCGAGCGACGATGTCGTTTGCGTAGTCCTCGAAGATCAGCGGTACCAGGAACCGGTCGTAGATCTCCGGCACAGATCCGGCGAAGACCTGATCTGATTTGTTTTGCTGGTCCACAGCGTTACGGCTCCCGCCATGTCGGCGATCTCACCACAGCTGTCATGACTGATCGTTGTGGGCTCCGACGAGAACGACGACCAGAACACAGGGCTCGTCGTACGGATTTCGCCAGGCATGGCGGGTCCCGTTTTGGATGACCGTGTCGCCCGGCCCGAGTTCGCGAGTTGCTCCGTCGTCGAGTTCGAGGACGCACCGGCCCGACGCCACGAATTCGTAGTCAACGGTCGCCGTCGTGTGCATGCCAGGGTTGTCGGGCTCCATGTGTCCTGCAAGCCCGGGGAGCTTCTGCTCCATCTCGCCGAGAGCAGCCTCGATGTCCAGGTTCTCGACCATCGTCGTCGAGTCCGGTGCGACCGTGAAGAGTCCGAAGCGGAACCCGCCAACCGACGGGAAGTACTGCTGCGGCGCCGGATCGGCCCCATCGCCTGGGAAATGAGGTGCCTCGTCGCCGCCCCATAGTCGGTAGAACTGTGTGTCCGGCAGTAGGTCAAGCGTGATCGGTTCGACCACCTCGTCGCTGGCGAACACGGCCTTTCCCTCGTCGTCGTGGCCGGTGACTACTCGCCTGATTCCCATCGTGCCCCCTCGGTGCGTCGTGCCGACGAGACCCTAGACCATCGCATTACTGCCGTGATCACGTCACCAGCTCGGGTTCTGGGAAGTGCCAATCGCCATTCAGTACAACTTGGTGAGGCTGGTAGAGGCGGACCACGTAGCTCCAGCCGTCCATGATGAACAGGAAATTCTTGCGGCCGTTGTTGCGCTCGCCGAAGTTGATGGTGACCGAGCCGTCGACGTTCTGCTCCGCGATCACGTTTGTTCGTGCTGTAGGAGCTGAACTCGTTCTCTTGGAAGTAGCCGTCCTTGTTGTAGATGCTGATCGACCAGAAGCCGCCGACCGGGACGTTTCCAACTGTCAGCTCGTAGTCGGCGGTCGGCCGAGCAGCCGTGCTGGCTTCGTATACGACTTCGTAGGTCGGCAGTCCGCCCCACCCGAATGCCGACGCAAGCAGGTGCCGAGTCTCCCTCACCGCATCCTTCTTGCCGTTGCAGTACGAGGCGTCCGGCAGGCCGGCGCCGAGCGCCTGCAACAACTCGTGCGTCGTCCGCAAGCTGATCGGGTCGTAATCCGGGCGGTGGTAGGTCGAGGCAGATTCAGCCCGAGCCGAGAGTTGGTCTTGCAGGGTATTTGCGGCCGCGAGGTCGACGGGATCGGTCTCGTCAACGAGGACACGAGCAACGAGCGCGACGAACGGCGTGTCATGCTCCTCCATCGTCAACTCGTAGGTCCCCGCTTCGTGGAAGATGGCCGTCGTGTAGTTCTCCTCGTTGATTACAGCGACCGAGAGGTAGCGGTTCCCAGAATCGGGCAGCGTCACGGTTGCTCCCTGACTGATGTCGACAAGCGCTGAGCTGTAAATGGTGTCGCGATTCATGCGAGCGACGTTCTGATGATTCAGCGGGGTTGGGTGCCGTCCGTGCCCAAACCGGTTCAGGCCGCTGCCGAGCGCCATGCGCTCGAAGTGAGCCGATGTCTCGGCATGTACGTAATTGTCGACCGTCACAACGGTCGATTCGGTCTTGCTCATCGCGTGGATCTCCGTTGGTTCGGCTCTGCCTTTCTTGGTCGGCGGACGTCTGCACGCATGCCGAGGACGGCCAGCCTCGCGGTGATCCCCAGCCCTGTCACGCCGCGGGGGAGCATCCGCGGCATGCCTGCCACCCTTGTCGCGTTCGTCGCTCCTCCACGATGATGCGATACTCATGCATGAGTCCGAATCCGACAGCGTCGGTGAATCCCAGCCTGGAGAGCCTCGCCGCCCTGTCGCAATGGCCCGATGACGGCCCGATTGCGATGTTGAATCTCTTGCGGTACGCCGGAGAATCCGGTCGAGAGAGGTACGGCCAATATCGTCAGGTCGCAGCTCGGTCCATCGCCTCGGTCGGTGGCTCCTTGATCTACATGGCTCCCGTGATCGATCCGTCGGGCTCGTGGGATTCGGCAGCCTTGGTCTTCTACCCGCGCCGTGCGGCGTACCTCGAGATGCAGACCGACAAGAACTACGTCGCCGCCGTACCTGATCGGACCGCCGGACTTGAAGCTCGCCTGCTCTATCCGTTCGCACTGCCGAACGCGTTTGGCGAGCAGGCGGCTTCGCTGGGTACACCGAAACACGGCGAGGTCGTTGCCATCGAACTGGTTCACTGGACCGACCTGGCTGCGGCGAAGGCCGCCGGTCACGATCACCCCGATCCCTCAGCTGGGGAACTTGTCCTTCGGTTGGTTGCCGGTGGTCCCGGACTGGTCACCGATGGTCCTTGGCACGAGTTGCGGGTGGTGCGATTTCCCTCGATCGACTTGTGGACGGACAACGCTCCACCGCTGGTCGCTTCCGAGACGGGCTCCGCAGACATCCTGACTGTCCTCACCCGACCCCCGGCATGAGCCCGGGGAGTCGTTCGGGGGATCGCGGACCTGTCGGGTTGACGAGGCGCTATGCGCCGTAGGTATCGACGACGTCGTACTCGTGGAAGGTCGGACCTTCACTGCAGAGCGCTCTGAACTCCTCGGCGAAGGCTCCGGTCTCAGAGCGAGCCGAGTTCTCGGCGGCGGACTCCGCCGACTCGAACGAAACGGCCATCACGAAATGGCCGGGGTTCGAACGGTCCTCGGCCAACGTTCCACGTTGCGCGGTGCCGGTTCCGATGGCGTCGGCGCTCCAGCGCCCCATCACGTCGAGCACCTTCTCGCGTTGCGCTGTTGTGAATTCGATGGACTGGATGAAAGCCATTGTTGGACCCGATTCCGCGAGTCCGGCTCGGCAGTTCCGGAACCGGGTGGCCCGCTGTCCGCAGCCTCTCACACGGGAGATGACGGTGCCGCGGAGGCAGGAGATCGGCGATCTGGGCGATCTGGGACGTTCAGCCCTGGCGCAGGGGCCATCGAGCGGCCATCGTTTTAGGATGATTGAAGCTCGGGGAACCAACGCGGGAT
>CAZYLX010000531.1:0-3212 GCA_964648595.1 uncultured Acidimicrobiaceae bacterium | reverse complement strand
CGAGGCCGAAGCGGCAGATCCGGTCGAGGGTTCGCCACATCGGGCTGTGCTTTCCTCCTTAGCTCGACCCAACTCTGTGTCTGTGACGAATCGACAAGGTACGAATCGGTCTGGTCCACGGCGGTCACGACCAAGCCGTCGCGCACGACGACCAAAATCGACTGCGTACAACCAACTGCCGTTTGGTGCTGTGCTTGTTCGCCTCAGGGCAACCATGTCGTCTCGATAGCTCGGAAAAGCTCAGCGGGGGGAACGTGTACTGCCTCCCGCCACCGCCAACCCAGGAGCCGCAGTCGAGCAACGCCTGCCTGACTCGCGCCACGTAGCGATCTGCACCGTATGGGGTCGGAGCGATGTCGGCCCCTGACTGATCTCTTCATACAGACCGATCCTGAACCAACGTTGACTGGGCGCGCTCAGCAGACTGACCTCTGAAGAATCTGCTTTGATGTGTCATGGAGATCGGGTCCCCGTGAGTTGATCACGTGATGACAATCGGAGACGAAGAGTTCTACCGCAAGCATGCGGACGGCCTGTTGAGGCTCTCCTATGCGCTGGTTGGGCCCTCCGATGCCGAGGACATCTTTTCCACCGCAATACTGAACGTGCTTCGAACCGATCGCTGGCCCCAGCTCGACGATGATGCCAAGCGGGGCTATTTGTACCGCTCGGTGGTCAACGAGGCTCGGCGATGGGGTCGGCGAACTACGAAGCGCCGACAACTCGAGGCGATGTATGCCTTGCGCGAAGCGGTCGAGACGCCGACGGTGCATGCGCCAGACGAGACGTGGACAGTCGTCGCCTCGCTGAGTGTGCGTCAGCGAGCTGTCGTGTTCCTGACGTATTGGGCCGATCTCGATACGCGTTCGGTGGCGGAACTACTCGGTATCTCGGAGGGCTCGGTGTATCAGCACCTGAACCGAGCACGAGCGACGTTGCGAAAGAGGATCGATGTCTGACCGACCAGCAGGCGACGAGATTGATCAAGAGTTCCGACGGGTGCTGGCTGACATCTCGACCGTGCCGGGCACCGTGCCCGAGCTCGAGGAGCTCCGCGCTCCTGTTCTGACCCTAGAAGGAGAACCAACCATGAATCGTTCGAAAAACAAGGCGTGGGTATTGTCGGCAGCGGCAGCGCTCGTCGTTGCCGTCGGCATGTTCGTACTCATGCGAGTGAACGACGATTCGTCGAGCATCGACGTAACTGACCCCGTTGCGCCGACCACCACCGTTGCCGCCACAGCGGCGGAGCCGACGACCCCGATTGTCGATGAGGAAGCGGCCGCCGCAGCGGTCCTCCTCGCCGACACAGAGGCCCTCATCACCGCCATCGAATCGGGCGACATCGAGACCGCCATGTCCATGGTGCAGACCTCCGCCCCCGAGGCCGAGCGCCTTCGCCATGGGTTCTTCGCCGCTTGGAACTTCGCCGACTACCACGACTGCGAGGTGATCACGGTGACCGGGTTCGGCCGCCAGGTCGACTGCGTCGTGACGAAGACCGACCCGGTGTTCCGCCAACTCGATCCAGACGACCGCGTGATCTCCGTCAACTTCTGGGACGACGGGGTCACCTGGGAATACAGTGGCGACGGCGCCACCGACACCTTCACGGCGTACCGTGAATTTCTCGAGGCCAACGAGCCTGATCTGTACGCGGCGACCTGCGTTCCCGACGCCTACGACCAGACGGTCCTGTTCCTAAACGGGTTCACCCAGACAACCGACTGCGGGGCGATCCTGCAGAGCAAAGCCGCCGACGTAGCAGCCTGGCTGGACGCCGGAGGCACCGGGGCGTAACGGCTTCACAGGGCCTCGCCTGAGTTGGTGGTGCTCAGAGCATGGCGCCGTAGACGAGCGCCAGAGCACGACTCGACGATCTCCGACGTCGACGTCCCGTAGTCGATCCGGCACTCATCGACGAGACGACAGCTCGGATCGTCGAGCTCGAAGAACTGGTTGCCTCATACGCATCGTGACGGGATCTCCTCTAGGCCAGCCCGATCGGCGCTGTCCTTGGTTGGCCACTACCGCTTCCAACACTGCATGTCGGGAAAGCTCTCGGGAACCTGACCGGCGTGCAGTTGAGCGGGCCCGTCTCCTCGGTGGTGCGCATCCCTCTGCTGCGCCGCTGAGGCTCTTCGCGGGCCCGCCCCGCCTAAATGGCAAACCCCGCCTCCCCTTCCGCCGAAGCGTTGAAGCTCCACCGAGAGGGCCAGGGTCCGCTCCAGAACCGTGTCACATCGATGGCGTAGGTTCAACAGCCATGGGACGCAAGCGGCCGGATAGGACCAAGGTTGCCGAAGCACGACTCATCGGAGCCAGGGCACCACTCGGTGACTTCCACGGCCGACGACCCGGCGCTCATCGACGAGGCGACAGCAAGAAGAGGAGCGGTTGGCCGTCGCCGCCTTTCTGCGTTTGTGCCGCCGGTCGAATCTTCGGAGTTGTGTCGTAGGACTCTGTGGCATCCCGGGGTCGGTTCGACGATCAGACCGAACAACCAGTTTCACTCTTTGAGAGGAGCGACCGATGACAACCCAAACCAATCCGGCGGCACCCGCCCGCCACCAGACGCGTCTGCGCCTGATGTGGCTGACTGGCGCTGCCATCGTGATCGCAATCGCTGCAGGTGCGTTCATCGCACTGACCGGCGACGACACGCCCACGGTCACCTTCGACGGCGAAACCGCCACCTATGACGGCCCCGACACCTTCGAAGCCGGTCTCCACACCTTCGTCTTCGATGCCAGCGCCTATGAGCCCAGCGTCGCCCTTCGACGCCCAGCGCTTCTGGGCAGTGGAGGACAACCTTGAGGACCGGATCTTGGAGGAAGACGTCCGGCTCGAGGCTGGAACCCAGTACATGCTCGGCGTCTACACCGGACAGGAGGGTGGCCGCCAATACTACTTCGCGGCCATCATCGAGGCCGAGTAGGCGACTTGGTCACCACCACGTTCCCGACGTCATCCCCTGATGAGAGGATGACCGTCGGGATGACACTCAGTCAGGCCAGCTCGAACGGCGTCTGACCCGCGCGTACGGTCAGCTCGCAGGCCTGAAGAGCGACGGCGCCTACTGACGCTCGCCGCGGCGACAACTTAGGCGGCTCTGTTGCTCTGGGCCTCGTGCGCTCGTTGTATGTGCGTGGGCAGCCGTTCGATCTGTCGGCTGGTCAGTGGTGGGAGGTGTCGGCGGAATGCGACGTTTG
>CAZYLX010000530.1:0-3216 GCA_964648595.1 uncultured Acidimicrobiaceae bacterium | reverse complement strand
TGCTGGAGGTGCTGGAGGTGCTGGAGGTGCTGGGATCGGAGCCGGCGCTGGGGTCGAGTCGACGAACGGCGGCATGTCATTGAATGCCGGCGCGCTGGGATCGATCGGATCCAGCGGTGCCTCGGGAGTCGAGGCGAAGGCCATGGCGTCGCGCTCGGGCATCGCCGGCGGGGTCCATGCCTCGTCGGCTTGATCGATGGCGAATGCTGCTGCAGCGATACCGGGCTCAGGAGCCGGCGCTGTTGGAGCGTCGGCGATAGCTGGGTAAGCGCTGGGTGCTGGCGACTCGTCTACCGACATCGGTGCCGAGGTATCGGCTATCGGTTCGCTGTAGCCGTCGATTGGGAACCCGGAATCGGCGAGGACCGTTACCGGAATGTCGGCGATCGCGGTGATACCACCGCTCGGGGTGTGGGTCAGCTCGATCTGTACCCCGAGACGAGCGGCCAGTCGACCGACGACGATGAAGCCGAGCGATCGGGTGAGGCCGAGGCCGAGTTCCGGCGGGTTCTGGAGAATCTCGTTGGCGTTGGCCAGTTGCTCTGTCGTCATCCCGATGCCGTGATCGACACATGAGATGAGGTACGAGCCATCAGGATGACGGACACCCGTCACCTCGACCGGGCTCTCCGGCGGAGAGAATTGCGTCGCGTTCTCGAGCAGCTCGGAGAACAGGTGGGCAAGGTCAACAGCGGACTGAGCGCCGACCTTGGCGTCTTCGACACTGGTCAACTGGACGTGTCGATAGTCCTCGATTTCGCTCATGGCGACTCGCAGGGCATCGGCGACCTCGACTGGTCCGCCACGTCGGCGTGCCGGTTCGGCGCCGGCGACCACGAGCAAGCTCTCGGCATTGCGTCGCATCCGAGTGGCGAGATGGTCGAGGTTGAACAGTTCCTGGAGCTGATCCGGATCCTCTTCCTCGTGTTCGAGGCGATCGATCACTTCGATTTGTCGGTCGAGGAGGCTCTGGTTTCGGCGGGCGAGGTTGACGACGAGCTCGCTGAGTCCCTGCCGGACCATGGTCCGTTGCTCTTCTGCGAGGCCGACGATGCCGACCTGTACGGCGTTCAGCGAGTCCACGAGTTCGGCGACCTCGTCATTGCTCCCGGCGACAAGAGGTTCGAAAGTCGGAGCAGGGCGCCCGGGGTGACGGAGCGTGTCGAGCAGCGCCGGCAGCCGAACGTCGGCCAGTTCACGGGCTGACGCGGACACGCCGGCGATCGGGTCGGTGATCGTACGGCCGATGACGACGACGGCAAGTGCACTCAGCAGGAACGCGGCGAGCGCAACAACGCCGAGCGTGCGAACGTCGCCGCTGAGCTCATCGAGGGTGGTTCCCCCGTTGCTGAGAAGAACTGCGTACGCCGCGACGACGGCCAACACGAACAGTGGTGGCGTGACGATGGCGACCAGCTTGGTGCGAAGTTTGAGATTCTGGAACATAGCCCTCTCGCAAGGTTGGGTGGACCACAACCACATCGGCCGCTCTTCTGCGACCTTGAGGTACGGTGCCGAGATGGCTGAAGATCTCTTCTCGGGGACCCTCGCGGATCTCCCCCTCGATGCTGTACTGGCATCGCTTGCCCAGCACAGCCGGACGGGCGTCCTCCGGGTGGGAAACACCACACCGTCGAGCGACATCTGGCTGAGCGAGGGGCGTCTCTATTACATCGAAAAGCCAGGCGGAAACGAGCCAGTGGCCGTTCTCTTCGGCGGTGGGCTCGGTTCGATCGAAGAGATCGAGGGTTTGTTGCAGCGGGGCGATGCGGCGGCCGGACTCGCTGCCGGTGGTGACGATGACACCTCGGCACTCGGCAGGCTTCTCCACGAACACAACCTCAATCTGTTGTTCGAACTCCTTGTGCCGTCACAGGCGACGTTCAGCTTCGAGCCCGATCTTGTTCACCCCGTTGGTGACCATTTCGGCGAGGACATCAGCGAGCTGGTCCATCAAGCCAAGCGGCGGCTCGAGATTTGGGCCGAGATTGCGTCAAGCATTCCCAACACCGGTGCGATCTTCACGCTGTCAAACCAGTTGCCCGACGGTGCAGACGAACGCCTCGTCACCGCCGACGAGTGGCGCTACCTGTCGTTGCTGGATGGCCGACGCACGGTCGCCGATGTGATCTCGAGCACCCAGATGAGCGCGTTCCGAGTCGTCTCAGCTCTCTACCGGATGCTGCTCGAAGGCCTCGTCGAGGAGTCGGCTCGCGACTCTGCGGCCTGATTCTTCGACCAAACGACAGCCTGGTCGCTCAGACCAGCGGTCGGTCCGTTGGCTTCACCGGGCTGGGCAACAGCGTGTGGCCCATCAGCGCCTCATCGACCGATGAGGCACACGCACGCCCCTCGGCGATGGCCCACACGATCAAGCTTTGGCCTCGGCCCATGTCACCGCAGGCGAAGATGTTGTCTTCTGAGGTCTCCCAGTTGCGGTTTCTTGCCACGTTGCTGCGCTCGTCGATGTCGAGACCGAGCTGATCGATCAACGTGCCCTGCTCGGGTCCGAGAAAGCCCATCGCGAGCAGGACAAGATCGGCGTCGAACTCGAACTCGCTTCCCTCGAGGGGGACGAATCCGGGGCCGTTGTCGGTCATACCGAACTCGACCTCGTTGCCTCGCAGGTGTGTCACCTTGCCGTCAGCGCCGACGAACTCGGTGGTGCTCACTGCGTAGACGCGGTCGCCGCCTTCTTCGTGGGCGGACGTGACCTTGTATTGGAGTGGGAAAGTCGGCCACGGTGTGCGTTCTGATCGCTCGTCGGGCGGCCTCGGCATGATCTCGAACTGCTTGACCGACGCAGCCCCTTGGCGGTGGGAAGTCCCGAGGCAGTCAGCTCCGGTGTCTCCGCCACCGATGATGATGACGTGCTTGCCCTCAGCGCTGATCGGAGGCGTGTCGATGTCGCCTTCTTGCACCTGGTTGGCCAGCGGGAGAAACTCCATCGCCTGGTAGATGCCAGTGAGCTCTCGACCCGGAATGGGAAGATCTCGCCAGTTGGTGGCTCCGCCGGCAAGGACAACAGCATCGAACTCGTCGCGAAGATCGTCGACGGGAATCGCGGTCGGATCGTCTGACGGGCCACCCACGTAGGCGTTCGTGCGGAACTCGGTACCTTCGGCTCGCATCTGACCGAGTCGGCGGTCGAGGACCGCTTTATCCATCTTGAACTCCGGGATGCCATAGCGGAGGAGGCCGCCGATGCGGTCGTCG
>CAZYLX010000529.1:0-3216 GCA_964648595.1 uncultured Acidimicrobiaceae bacterium | reverse complement strand
CGAAAGGCGTTCTTGATATCCGACCGAGCCGCCGCAACACGCCGCCGGGATCCGAATCGAGCCGCCGCCGCCGTTGGCGTGGCCGATCGGCACGACACCGGCTGGGACCAGAGCCGCGGAGCCGCCGGAGGAACCACCGGTGGAGATATCAGGGTTCCGGGGATTCCGAGCCGGCTCTCCACAACTGGATTCAGTCGTCGATGCCAGTCCGAACTCGGGGAGTTTGGACTTGGCGATCGGGATGGCACTCCGGCGAACGGCCCGTGCAACAGCGCTGTGGCGTCTTCGCGCGCCTCGGTGAAGCGGTCGGCACCGTTGCCCCCAACTGTCCTTCGACCGATTCGAGTCTCGTGATGGCGGATTCGATCGATTCGGCTGCGCTCACCTCACCAGCGCCAATGCGTTTGGCCAGTTCGGTGGCGTCCAAGCGCCCGAGCTCGTCGGCGGCACTGATTCTCACTGAACACCCCTCTTCACTGACCAGCCCTCTTCTAGAGCGACCCACGGTGACTTTCGACCCTACGGGCCCGGGTTACTCAGAAGTAACTTGTGGTCATGACCTTTTCCGCGCGCCATGTCACGATCCACGGCCACGACGTCACCTACCGGTTGGCTGAAACTGATCCCACGCGCCCGACCATCCTGCTGATCCACGGCATGGCCGGGAACTCGCGGACGTGGAAGGACGTGATGCCCTCTTTGAGCGAAGGCTTCAACGTGTTGGCTCCCGACTTGATCGGCCATGGCGAGTCGGCCAAGCCGATGGGTGACTATTCGCTCGGAGCTTTTGCCAGCGGACTACGAGACCTTCTGGCGATTCTCGACATCGGACCGGTCACCGTCGTCGGACACTCGCTGGGTGGAGGCGTGGCCATGCAGCTCGCCTATCAACACCCTGAGCTGGTGGACCGACTCGTTCTCGTTGGGAGCGGAGGGCTGGGACGCGAGGTCAGCTGGCTGCTTCGCATCCTGACCCTGCCGGGCGCCGAGTACGCAATGCCGCTCATCTTCCCCAACTTCGTTCGAGAGCCGGGCGACGCTGTCAGCCGGGCCATCCATGAGCGGGGATTCGGTATTCCCCAGCTCGGCGAAATGTGGAGGACCTACTCGTCGCTCAGCCAGGCTGAGAATCGCAAGGCCTTCGTTCGGACGCTCCGAGCCGTGATCGAGCCCGGAGGGCAGACGGTCAACGCCACCGATCGTCTGTATCTCGCGGCTGCCATGCCGACGATGATCGTGTGGGGAGACCGAGATCAGATCATCCCGATCGCTCACGGCCGAGCAGCCCACGAGGCCATCCCCCACAGCCGACTCGAGGTCTTCGAAGGCTGCGGCCACTTTCCTCATGCGGAGGATCCGGAGCGGCTTGTCGACACCATCCGGGACTTCATCAACACGACTGAACCGCTGCCGGGCGGCGTCGCTCCGTTTCGAGAAGCCCTGCTCGGCGCCTGAACAACGGCCGGCTCGTCAAACGCAGAGGCCATCCTCGGTGACACCTCGACCGCACAGGGCAGTGACCTCGGCCGACTTCAGGCCGAAGAACTCGCCGCCCTCCTCCGCGGCTCCGAAGACGTGGATGCGCCAGCCGACTTGGGCATCGTCGCCAAGCCCAATCACGTCGTAGGTGACCTCGCCGAGATCGCCAACCGATGGTGCGGTGACTTGCACGATTGTCGACGCAGGATCTTCCGAGGCGAAGGTCTCGGCAACGAGCGTGCCGAGATCCACCATGGTCTCGGCCACCGGGATCTCTCCCAGCCCAGCGACCACCGCCGCTGTCTCGTCGGTGACGACACCGAGGTAGCCGACGAAGGTGAGGTTGACCCAGCCCGTCGCGTCGCCGGTGCCGAGCTCGATCCAAAAACCTGGGCTCACATCGCGGGTGTTGCCCAACGAAGTCAGGTCGTCGGCGAGCGGGGCGAGCGTGTCGACGATGTCGCCGCCGGTGCCGGGCACCCGGCGAACGTTGAGAACGTCGTCGAAGCTGACTCCGATGACGGCCAGGGTGTCTCCCGCACGAGGCCCGAAGTCGATCGGTTCACCCGGGAGACCGCTCGAGGTTGTCGTGCCCTCGGTGGTGGTCGTCTCCTCAACCGTGGTCGTGCCCTCGGCCGTGGTGGTCGTGGTCTCCCCCGCCGTGGTGGTCGTCTCCTCAACAGTCGTTGACGCGGCATCGTCTCCGTCGCTCCCACATGCTGCGAGCGAAAGTGCAAAGGCAACGAACAAGAACGGGAAGCGGCGACGCGGTCGACTCATGGGAACAAACAGTAGTCAGAGCACTGACACCGTCCGTGGCAACCGGTTGAACGACCAGCGACGTGGGGGGCCGGTCAACGAGCCACCGCTCGGCTATGTCGAAGCCTCGGGATTCTCGTTGGGCTAGACACTGGATGTGCTGGACGCTGACTCGATCTCAACGGTTCTCGACGTCTATCGACCCGAACGCGACCAGCTTCTTCAGACGCTGGCCGCTCTCGACGACAAGCAGTGGGCGCGGCCCACCGAGTGCCCTGCCTACGATGTCAAGGGCATCGCCACTCACCTACTGGGCGACGATCTCAGCCTGCTGAGCCGCCAGCGGGACGGGGCAGAGAATGGGCTCGTCTTGTTGGCTGAGGAGCTGCCAGGAGCGAGCTTCCAGAACCTGCTCGACTCCTTCAACGACCGCTGGGTTGCGTCTGCGAAGTTCCTGAGTCCGCAGCTCCTGATCGAGCTTCTGCGTCTGACAGGCGAATGGACCGCTACCTACTACCAAGGCTCCGATCCAGAGGCACCAGGCGAATACGTCGGGTTCTTCGGCGGATCAGGGCCGACGTCGCCGTTCTGGCATGCCATCGCCCGGGAATACCTGGAACGTTGGGTCCACCATTCGCAGATCCGAAGGGCGTTGGAGCTCGGGCCCCTCGCCGAGCGGCAGCTCCTGAGCGTCGGCGTTGGCGTCGTCTCGACGATTGCTCGAAAGGAGGCAGCCGTACCGAAGCAGGGTGATCCGTGGTCGCTTGGCGACGTCGTCCTCGGGGACGACACCCAAGCCGCCAACATCCTGACCAGGGGCCATACACAGACAGAGATCGAGGCCATGGTCAGTGGTCCCTCGGAAGCGGTCAAGCAACTGGCAGCCATCGCAGGAAGACCGTGATTTGATCACGATCCCCGAGATACGAACGATCGCCGCAAGCCTCCCAGGAGTCGAGGAACGTCCGCCTACGGCGG
>CAZYLX010000528.1:0-3221 GCA_964648595.1 uncultured Acidimicrobiaceae bacterium | reverse complement strand
GGTGGCTAGATCGGCGACCCAGGTGGTGTCGCTGTGGGCCGTGCTGATGCCGTAGATCGTGGCGGCGATCTCGGGTCGATCGATGCGGTCGAAGAACACGGCCATGGTGGTGAACGTAGCGGCGAGATCGACTTGGTTGCCGGCCCGATGGTACGAATCGATTGCGGTGTCGAACAGATCCAGGGCCTGTCCCAGGTCGCCGTGTTGCGCTTCGAGCCCCGCGGATTCTTGGGCGATGCGTGCGTCGTACCAGGGGATCCGGTGGTCTTGTGTGGCATGGCGAAACGCGGTCAGCGCTCGGGTGGGATCGGCCAGAGCGAAGGCCCGACCGGTGCCGACTTGTGCTTGAGCGGTCCAGAAAGGGTTGCCGTGGGCTTGGGCCACGGCCAAGGTCTCTTCGGCGATCTCCATTGCTTCGTCGGCTCGTCCTACGACGGGGAGCATGTACAGCAGCCCGATAAGTCCAGCGAGGTGAGCGAGGCCCGGTTGTTTGGCGAGTCGAGTTTGAGCATCGAGCCAGTTGTCGAGGTCGCCGGTGGCGATGATATGGGCAATGGCACTCCACCAGCCGTTCCAACCGTGGTCGAACGGGTCGTAGTGGGGATCGCTCTCGAGTTTTGTTACGGCGTTGACGTAGTGGACGGCTGTTTCGAGGCGCCCCACGTAGCAGCAGAGGCCTGCAGCGCTGTAGAGGCGAGGGAGTTGAGCCACGCCGGCGGTCGTAGCTGCGGGAAGGATCTCCTCAGCCCACCTCATCGGCTCGAAGAGCTGCAACGCAAACCCCAGTGTCGTGGTGTGAGCCGCGATCGCGGTGGCGGTGACCAGGTCCGCGGTGTCGACGGCCCAACGGAAACCGGTGCGCAGGTTCGCGAACTCGACTTCGACCCAATCGACAGCGGCGCCGTAGCCGGGACCCTCCCAGGTCTCCCAATGCCCTTGCGCCTGAGTGGCGAAATAGTCGGCATGGCGGGCCCGGACTCCGTGGGGCATGCCGGTGTCGGCAAGTTGGTCTTCGGCGAACTGGCGAATGGTTTCCAACAAGCCGTAGCGGGAGTGACCCAAGGCCGATTCGGTCGTGACTAGAGACTTGCGGACCAGCGAGTCCAGCATGTCCAGCACGGCGTATTCGTCGAGTCCCTCACCACAGATTTGGGTCGCTGCCGCCAGGTCGAAGCCGTCGGCGAATACCGAACACCGGTCCAGCAAGGCTCGCTCATCGACCTCGAGGAGGTCGTAGGACCACGCCACTGCATTACGCAACGTTTGGTGACGTTCCAAACCCCGACGTGACCCCGACAACAACCGGAACCGGTCACCAAGACGATCCCGAACATCGGTCGCTGTCATCGATACCATCCGAGCCGCCGCCAACTCGATCGCCAACGCAATCCCATCCAACCGCTGGCAGATCTCGGTCACCGCTGTGATGTCGGCCTCGTCTTGCAGCGTGAACTCTGGGTCAACCGCCTGGGCCCGCTCCACGAACAACTCCACCGCCGGCGACGTCACCCCGGAGCGAACCTCGAGCGACGGCACGGGCCACAGATGCTCCGCGCCGACTCGCAAACCCTCCCGCGACGTCGCGATCACTGTCACCGTCTCGGCTCGAACCAGCACCGTCTCCACCAGATCCGCCGCGGCGTCCAACACATGTTCGCAGTTGTCCAACACAACCAACAACCGGCGACCCCGCAGGGCCTCAGCCACGCTGTCAGTCACCGAGAGCCCAGCGCGAGGGATGACACCCAACGCGGTAGCCACCACATCAGCCACCGCCGCCGGGTCACCGACCGCAGCCAACTCAACCAACCACACCCCATCGGGAAATTCGCCCGTCAACTCACCGGCGACCTGCACCGCCAGACGGGTCTTACCGACCCCGCCCACACCGGTCAACGTCACCAATCGACGAGCCCGGACCAACTCAGATACTTTGTTCACCTCGGCGTTGCGGCCAACGAAACTCGTGGACTGTGACGGCAGGTTTCCCGGGGTGGCATCCAACGTCCTCAATGGCGGAAACTCCGACCCGAGACCGTCGGCGCTGATCTGGAAGAGGTGCTCGGCGCCGGACAGGTCCCGCAACTGACGCCTCCCCAGATCGAGGAGGTCGACCCCGGCCAGCAGGCCAGCCGTCGAGCCGCTCACCAGGATCTGACCGCCGTGACCGACTCCCATCACACGGGCAGCCCGGTTCAACGCCATCCCGAAGTAGTCCTCACCACGCTGTTCGGCCTCACCAGTGGCGATCCCCATCCGCACCGGGAGTCCGAGCAACCGTTGAGCTCCGACTGCTGCAGCAACAGCGTCAGCAGCAGCGGAGAACGCTGCACACACGCCGTCACCGGTGTGTTTGAACAACCAACCACCATGAGCCTCGACCGATGTGCGCAACACCTCGTCATGAGCCGCCAACGCCGTACGCATTGTGTCAGGGTCGGCTTCCCAACGACGCGTCGAACCCTCGATATCAGTAAACAAAAACGTCACCGTCCCCGACGGTCGATCGGTCATGCCGGTCAGCATCCCACACCGCTCGGAAACGACGCTCACAACGCTCCCAAATCAGAAGTCAAACTCATCCTGTACTGCCGGGAGTGGCTCGCTGCGGCCGATCCCGAGTACCCGCTCGACAACGACACGAAGCGCAGCAGTCTTCACCCAGGCAGAACGGCACTCGAGGGCGGGCCGACCCAAGCGGCGCTAGGCCGCACATATCCACCGCCCGCTCGCCTAGACCCGAGATTCGGCGCAGATCACATGAGTCTGCTCAGTAGATTCTGCTCACCAGCTTCTGGGAAGCATTTCAGACAAGTGAACGGGAAATTTCCGTCGGGTGGCGGTTTGGGAACGATCTCGGGAAAGGTTTCGGGAACTTAATTCGCCACTGGTGACGGTATGGACCAGCTCCTCGACATTGCCCAAGCGGCCGAGGTCGTCGGAGCTTGTGCGGGTGTGACTCTGCGGCCTCTTCGGCCCGCTTGCGGATGTTCGCCATGGGACGGCCGTCGTTGAAGTCGGCTCGGAAATGTAGGGATGGCCGCTTCCAGCGTTCGAATTTCACTCTTCGCTGTCGAGCTTCGGAAACGCCTCGAAAGCACGTTTCCCCTGGTAGGGCTACTTGGTGCGCACGCCAGAGATAGCTCGGGAGATCACCAGCTGCTGGATCTGCTCAGTTCCTTCAAATATGTCGAAGGTCTGATTTGGACCTATCCGCTGTT
>CAZYLX010000527.1:0-3246 GCA_964648595.1 uncultured Acidimicrobiaceae bacterium | reverse complement strand
TCCTCGCGGGGCTCGGTGCCCATGAGGAGGTACGCAAGCCACGAGCGGGTGCCGCGGAGGTACCAGATGTGGACGCAGGGTGCTGCGAGCTCGATGTGGCCCATGCGTTCGCGCCGCACCTTTGAGCGGGTGACTTCAACGCCACAACGCTCGCAGATGATGCCCTTGAACCGGACACGCTTGTACTTGCCACACGCGCACTCCCAGTCCTTCTGAGGACCGAAGATCTTCTCGCAGAAGAGGCCATCTTTTTCTGGCTTCAGGGTGCGGTAGTTGATGGTCTCCGGCTTCTTCACTTCGCCGTTGGACCACATGCGAATCGAGTCGGCCGTGGCCAGCCCGATCTTCAGCTGATCGAAATCGTTGACGTCAAGCATGCAATCGCTCCCCTAGCGACGGCCCGCAGCGCGGGCGGCGTCGTCTTCGTCTGTTCCACGCTCTGGACGGCTGAGGTCGATACCCAGCTCCTCGGCGGTACGGAAGAGTTCGTCGTCGATCTCCCGCATCTCGATTTCCTGACCGTTCTCGGCCAGCACCTCGACGTTGAGGCAAAGAGCCTGCATTTCCTTGATGAGCACCTTGAAGGACTCAGGAATGCCTGGCTCGGGAATGTTCTCGCCCTTGACGATGGCCTCGTAGACCTTCACTCGGCCGAGGACATCGTCGGACTTGATGGTGAGCAGCTCCTGCAAGCAGTAAGCAGCGCCGTAGGCCTCGAGGGCCCATACTTCCATCTCGCCGAATCGCTGACCACCGAACTGCGCCTTACCACCGAGCGGTTGCTGGGTGATCATGGAGTACGGCCCGGTGGAACGGGCGTGGATCTTGTCGTCGACCATGTGGCTGAGCTTCAGCACATACATGATCCCGACCATGATCGGGTTGTCGAAAGTCTCGCCGGTGCGGCCGTCGATCAACGTGGCCTTGCCGTCGTCGCCGATCAACCGGGTGCCGTCAGCAGCCTCGGGATTCAGGTTGCGGAAGATGTCCTGGATCGTCGGCTTGTCGCCCGACAATTCCTTCTCGTCCCACTTGGCACCGTCGAACACCGGAGTGCTGACGAGGGTGGATGGCGTGGTGAAAGGCCGGGTCTTGTACTCGGTTCCTCGCTTTGGCGGTTCACCGGTCGGGCCTTCGGTCGTCTCGACGTCCCACCCCCAGCGGGCGGCGTAGCCCAGATGCGACTCGAGCACCTGACCCATGTTCATACGAGACGGAACACCCAGCGGGTTCAAGATGATGTCGACGGTGGTGCCGTCGGTCATGTGCGGCATGTCCTCGATCGGGAGGATGCGGGAGATGACTCCCTTGTTGCCGTGACGACCGGCGAGCTTGTCGCCGACGCTGATCTTGCGCTTCTGGGCAACGTAGACACGGACCAACTGGTTCACGCCGGGGGGCAGCTCGTGGCTGTCGTCCCGGTTGAACACCTTGACGTCGATGACCTTGCCGACTTCACCGTGCGGCACCTTGAGTGAGGTGTCTCGAACTTCACGAGCCTTCTCACCGAAGATGGCCCGCAGGAGGCGCTCTTCCGGCGTGAGCTCGGTCTCGCCCTTTGGCGTGACCTTGCCGACGAGTACATCACCAGGGCCAACCTCGGCGCCGACGCGGATGATGCCGCGCTCGTCGAGGTCGGCGAGGATGTCCTCGCTCAGGTTCGGGATGTCCCGGGTGATCTCTTCGGGACCGAGCTTGGTGTCGCGAGCATCGATCTCGTGCTCCTTGATGTGGATCGACGTGAGCACGTCGTCCTTCACCAGGCGCTCGGAGAGGATGATCGCGTCTTCGAAGTTGTAGCCCTCCCATGGCATGAAGGCGACGACGAGGTTCTTGCCGAGGGCAAGTTCGCCGTTGTCGGTTGAGGGGCCATCGGCGAGGAGCTGTCCGGCTTTGAAGGTGTCGCCGGCAGCAACCCGAGGTTTCTGGTTGATGCAGGTGTCCTGGTTGGACCGCTCGAATTTGAGCAGCCGCAGGATCGTCTTGCCCGACTTCTTGTACTCGACCGTGATCTGCTGACCATCGACATCGAGGACGACACCGTCTTCGACCGCGACAAGTGTGTCAGCAGCATCGTGACCGGCACGCTTCTCGATGCCAGTACCGATGTATGGCGCCTCGGCAGTGAGAAGCGGGACAGCCTGACGCTGCATGTTCGCACCCATGAGGGCGCGGTTGGCGTCGTCGTGTTCGAGGAAGGGAATCAAGCCGGTGCCGATCGAGACGATCTGCTTCGGCGAGACGTCCATCATCTGGACCTCTTCGGGCCTCGCCGAGATGATCTCGGTTGTTGCGCCGAAGAAGATGTCTCGTTCGAGCTGGAGTTTGAGGTCTCGCAGCGATGCGGCCTGCGGTGAACGACGAGACAGCACACGGTCGTTGACGAAGGATCCGTCTTCCTCGAGCGGAGCGTTGGCCTGAGCGACCACGAACTCCTCTTCCTCATCGGCGGTGAGGAACTGGATCTCGTCGGTGGCTTTGCCATCGATGACTCGACGGTACGGAGTTTCGAGGAAGCCGAAGTCGTTGACTCTGGCGTAGCTCGACAGGTAACCGATGAGGCCGATGTTCGGGCCTTCAGGAGTCTCGATCGGACACATGCGGCCGTAGTGCGAGAAGTGAACATCTCGCACCTCGAAACCGGCGCGTTCGCGGCTGAGCCCACCAGGGCCGAGCGCCGAGAGGCGACGGCGGTGCGTGAGACCGGACAACGGATTGATCTGATCCATGAACTGCGACAGTTGCGAGGTCCCGAAGAACTCCTTGATCGCTGCCACAACGGGCCGGATGTTGATGAGCGTCTGCGGCGTGATGGCCTCGACGTCTTGGGTGGTCATCCGCTCACGGACGACACGTTCCATACGGGACAGACCGATACGGACCTGGTTCTGAATGAGTTCGCCGACCGAGCGCACACGACGGTTCGCGAAGTGGTCTTGATCGTCGAGGCGGTAGCCGGGCTCGGCGATCATGAGATGAAGCAGATAGCTGGCAGCAGCGAGGACTTCAGCCTCGGACAGCACCGGCTGATCGCTTTCTGGCTTCTCGAGGTGATCGGCAAGCATCGGGAAGATCTCGATGAGACGCTCGACCTCGGGACCGAGCTTCCGGTTGAGCTTGTAGCGGCCGACGCGGGAAAGGTCGTAGCGACGGTTCTCGAAGAAGGCGTTGCGGAGGTAGCTGCGAGCTGCCTCGAGCGTTGGCGGCTCGCCTGGACGGGCACGCTTGTAGATCTCGATGAGGGAC
>CAZYLX010000526.1:0-3249 GCA_964648595.1 uncultured Acidimicrobiaceae bacterium | reverse complement strand
CCGGCGAAGCGGGGCTTCGTACTGGTGGACGGTGTGGACGGCTCGGTCGTCGACGCGTTCGTGGAAGACAACCCAGAAGACTGGTCAGAGTTCGAGGACTGACGGGTCCGCAGTTGTCGCGGGCTGGTCAGATCTGTTCTTCGAGCCAATCGACGTGGCGCTCGGCAACGGACAGCGCCCCGATCAGTTCGCGGGCCAACTGCTGGGCAACCGCAAGGGGAGTGGAGGTGCCGGATCCGGTGACCTTCACCTCTCGGCTGAGGTCATCGGCCGTTGCGTGCTCGACCCGACCGGCTGCTGCTGCCGCATCTTCGTCGATCGACACGATCGCAGCCTCGACCGTCCAATCTCGCTGATCGGTGAAGACTCGCGCCGACACATCCAACACTGCAGCCGGAATCACCGGATCGGCGGAGGTGAGAGCGGTGTCGAGAGCGCTTCTGGTGAGAGCTGCGCCTCGGGCCGCTTCGGCCAGCTGATCATCGAGGCGCTCACCGGAAGGGCCGACCCTGCCGACGACATCGACGAGTTTGGAGGATGAGGCACGACTCTCGATGGAGCCGAAGCGACGGTGGAGCGAGCGAAGGGTGATGGCCAAGTCGCGTGGCGAGAGTTGATCGAATCGGTCTCGGTCGGAGCGGGCCATGACTCGAAACTACCCGCTCTGCTCTCTTCGTCTCGAGAAATGTCGGCTCCATGACCGCTGGCCCCCGTGGCTGCTAACATTTGCAAGCAGTTCTGGCCCTGCTTTTGTGGCCTCGACCTCTCCCTCGATAGGACGCTTCTCATGTTTGATGGCAGCTTTCGTACAACTGTAGACAAAGTGACGACACCGATCGGCCGGAGCCTCCACCGAATCGGTGTCTCGCCCGATGTGGTCACCGGCATCGGTGTGCTCATGGCCGGCGCGTGCGGTGTTGCGATTGGCCTCGGCCAGTTCTTGCCGGCCGCGGTCCTCCTTGCTCTGACCGGTGTCCCGGACGCGCTCGATGGTGCCGTTGCCAAGGCAGCCGGGAGCTCGGGCCCTCGTGGCGCCTACCTCGACTCCGTCTTCGACCGCCTCTCCGATGGCCTGCTCTTCGCCGGCGCCGCGTGGTATTTGGCCGGCACCGACAACCCGCGCATGGCCATGTTGCCGTTCGGCATCTTCATCGCTGCCTCGCTCGTGTCGTATCAGCGGGCGAAGGCGGAGTCGCTCGGCTTCGATGCGAAAGGCGGCTTGATGGAACGGGCCGAGCGGTTCATCGCTCTCGGCTTCGGTCTGGTGTTCAGCGCCATCTTCGTCGAGGTGTTGTGGGTCATGTTCGCCCTGACGGTCATCACCATGGTCACCCGCTTCATGAAGGTCTGGCGCCAAGCAACGGCCGTTCAACCGGTGCCGGTCGCAACCACGCCATCGGCGGCTCGTCGGGCTCGGCGACGTGAACAACGAGCCCGCACCGACTGGCGCGAGCGCGCACCCCGTCGCACTCGTCGCCGCTGACGCTGGTGACCAGTCGGGCTCGCCGGCTGCTCGAGATCGGCTCACTCGCGGCGCGCCCCCTTCCGGTATGGCTGCTCCGTCGCCTCGGTGCTGGCGTCGGAACCATGGTTGTTCGGGTTCATCCGGACGGCGCCGCCGGACTGATCGACAATCTTCGCCTCGTGCGACCTGAGGCATCAGAGAGCGAACTCCGTTTGATCGCCCGGGCGGGGTTTGGTTCCTATGGCCGCTATTGGGCCGAATCACTGAGGCTGCCGAGCTTGTCGGCCGAAGCAATCGACCGAGGGTTCGATGTCGAGGGTTTCGAACACATCCAGAGCGCTCGAGCGAACGGCCACGGTCCAATCATGGCCCTGCCCCATCTCGGTGGGTGGGAATGGGCTGCGGCCTGGCTTGGTCGAGTGGCGGAGATCCCGGTCACGGCGGTCGTCGAGCCGCTTGAACCGCCAGACGTCTTCGACTGGTTCAAAGACTTGCGATCGTCCTACGGCATCAATGTTGTCCCGCTCGGTCCCGGTGCGTTGGGCCCCGTGATCGCCTCGGTGAAGCAACGCCATGTGCTCTGCCTGCTCGCCGATCGTGATCTTGTCGGTGACGGCGTCCCGGTCGAGTTCTTCGGCGTCGCCACCACGATGCCTGCTGGCCCGGCGCTCGTCGCCAGGCGGACAGGTGCGCCGCTGCTGCCGACAGCGGTCTACTTCGACGGCAACCGCCGTATCTGTCGGATCCGACCCCCGGTTCGCGTCGAGCGGACCGGCTCCCTCCGTGCCGATCTTGTGACGACGACGCAACGGTTGGCGAACGAGCTGGAAATTCTCGTCGATGCCGCCCCCGACCAGTGGCACGTTCTCCAGCCGATGGTTGCGCACTAGGTTCACGCTGTGCGTATCGGCATCATCTGTCCCTACAGCCTTGGTGTGTGGGGCGGAGTTCAGGCCCAAGCCCTCGGTCTCGGTCGTGCGCTTCGAGCTCAAGGAGTACACGCTCAGCTCTTGGCTCCATGCGACGGACTCCCGCCTGAGCCTTGGGTCACCCCGCTGGGCAACTCGATGCCCTACGCCCAGAACGGCTCGTTGGCGCCGTTGGCGCCGGACCCTGCAGCACAGCTTCGCGTATTGGGCGCCGTGTGGGACGAGCGGTTCGACGTGCTCCACCTCCACGAACCGTTGGCCCCAGGTCCAACGCTGACCGCTCTCACGGTGAAGCCAGCGCCCCTTGTCGGCACGTTCCACGCCAACGGCACGATTGCCGCGTATCGGTGGCTCCGTCCGCTGGTTCGTCGACTCACCGCTCGGCTCGATGTCCGGGTTGCGGTGTCGAGCGAGGCCGCTTCGATGGCGAAGCGCCATCTCGGGGGTCACTACGAGGTACTCGCCAATGGCATCGAGATCGAACGATTCGCGTCAGTCGAAGCAACTCCCACCGAAGGGCCGACCATCTTCTTCCTCGCGAGACATGAGGAACGCAAGGGACTGAGCGTGCTCCTCGATGCGATGCAGCGACTCCCCGCCGAGTGTCGGCTGTGGGTGGGAGGAGAGGGTCCGCAGACTGCAGAACTGCGACGCCGGTTCGTCGCTGACGATCGCATCGAGTGGCTCGGACCGATCGACGATCACGAAAAGGCAGCTCGGCTCCGTGGGGCAGATATCTTCTGCGTCCCATCGTTGGGTGGAGAGAGTTTCGGCGTCGTGCTCCTTGAAGGGATGGCGGCCGGCACGCCTGTCGTCGCGAGTGATCTTGATGCGTATCGGATCACCACAGGTGGC
>CAZYLX010000525.1:0-3253 GCA_964648595.1 uncultured Acidimicrobiaceae bacterium | reverse complement strand
TAGCGGTTCGACGCTGCGCTCCAGACCATGGCGTCGTGGTCGTCGGTGCGCGGCCGGAGCTTGATCTCCTTGAGCGTCGCGTGATCGACGCCGAGCCGAGCTCGCAGGTGTGGGAGGTGGACACCGACATCGAGATTCTCTCCAACGAGCTCGGTGTCGGCGGCCGCGTCATCACCGTGTCGACGCCGCTCGGCACCTACGAGGACATCTTTCTCCCCGTGTTCGGAGAACACCAGGGCTCGAACCTGGCTGCCGCGCTCGGAGCCACGGATGCGTTCTTCGGTCGGCCTCTCGATCGTGATCTCGTGGATGCTGCGTTGGCTGAGGTCGAGCTTCCTGGCCGCTTCGAGGTGGTCAGTCGCGAGCCGACCGTGATTCTCGACGGCGGACACAACCCCGATGGCCTCCTCGTTGTGAAGCACACGCTCGACGAGGCGTTTGCTCGGATCGGCTCGTGGGTTTTGGTGTTGGGCTTCCTCGGCGGAAAGGATCCGGTTGAGATGCTCGAGGCTGTTGATGCCGCCGACTTCGATGCCGTGATTGTCTGCACTCCTGCCTGGTCCCGGGCGATTCCCGCGGAGACCGTTGCTGAGGCCGCCTCCGGCATGGGTGTCGACGTCGAGATCGTCGCCGATCCTGTCGAGGCCTTTCGCAGAGCCCGAGCCGTGTCGAGCGACGACGATCTGATTCTCGTGACGGGCAGTATGTATGTGGTTGGCCATGTGCGGTCCGTCGCTCGATCACTCGCAGAGTCTCCAGCCTTCGAGGACTGACTCGTCGAACCGCTGCGCTGAGCGGCCGTTCCCCAACATCCCTACGGCCTAGGCACGTCTGCCACCTGGTTCGTTCGGCCCAGCAGGTTCAAGTCTCGGGTCCGAGCCGCCGATTGCAGCTCCGTGCGACTCCTTACGACAACTCAACGTGGCGCCACCCTCGCCAGCTATGCCCTCGTGCTCTCTGCATTCACTGCGTTGAGCCTCGGGGCCGTGCAAGGGTTGAACAGCGCGTCCGAAACCTACCTCAGTGAGACCAGCGACGACATTGCACAGTCCCGTGAGTTGGCGTTCTACGACGAACTCGAGGAGATCCCCGATCCGAACGGTGACGGCGGCGACACCGGTGTGGACGACACCAGCGACCCTGACTTCATACTGGCGGACGGTGGCCAGTTCCAGAGCCCGGCCGATGGCTTGTGCATGACCCTCGAGGGTGACAAGTTCTATCAACGAGCATGTGATGGATCGGCCGCTCAGCAGATCTCGGTGTACACCAATGCGGAAACGGGATCCTCACAGCTGCGCCTCGGTGGCCAATGCATCGGGCTCGAGAACAACTCCTCGAACAGCGGTGATCAGTATCAGGTCCAGGATTGCGACGGCGACAACCCGATGCAGCTCTTCCGTCGTAACGACGGAACCCAGCAGTGGGAGTCGGCAACCAACCGTTCGCCGCTCAAGTGCTTGGACATCGCCTCGGGTGGCGGAGAGGGCCAGGTCATCCACCAATGGGATTGCCACAGCGGCGACAACCAGATCTGGCCGGACCCAGCCCCGTACGTGCCACCAGTGACCGATCCGCCGATTCCAAGCGTCACCGGCGAGGGCACGTACGTCGGCCCCATCCCCGACGGGTCGAACCTCTCCCCAGAGGGCAGCTTCGAGAGTGATGACACCGTCTTCGTCTTCACCGAATCTGTTTCAATCCTCGCCAGCGATCTCATCGTCGACGGCGTCACCATTCCTGCTGGGACCACGGTGTGTAGTTACATCGTCTGGTACGACCCGGTCACCGACAACGACGTTGCGGCAACGATCGACTTCGGAGCTCCCGTCCTGGCCGGAGCTCAGAGCCCCACCGATCTGGCCGGCACCAGCGGTTTCGAGTCGCCAGGTATCACCTACGACTACTCCCGAGAGTGGGAGTCCAGCGACGGCTTCAACGTCGTTGGGAACACGGTTGGCGTGACCCCCAATGCGGTCACCGGCAATGCTGACATGATGCGTGTGTTCACGCAGTGCGGCTGACCGAAATCGAACGTCTGCTTCGGGCGCTGAGGCCCGGCGGCTGGGAACGATTCGGCCGCCGCTAGCCTCTCGCCCGTGAGCAGAACCTTCATCATTTGCAAGCCAGACGCAGTCGAGCGCGGTCTCGTCGGCACCATTCTCCAGCGTTTCGAAGCCAAGGGCCTCAAGGTGGTGGCCGCCGAGCTTCGCCAGTTGGACCCTGCGACGCTGTCGGAGCATTACGCCGAGCATGTTGGCAAGGGCTTCTACGACGAACTCGTCGGCTTCATGTCTCGGAGCCCAGCGATGATCGCGGTGCTCGAGGGTCCCGACGACACGTACGCCATTGTCCGCACGATGATGGGCCCCACCGATCCGGCAACGGCTCCTCCGGGAACGATTCGTGGCGATTTCGGAACGATCATGACCGAAAACCTCGTTCACGGCTCAGACTCCAACGAGTCCGCCCAACGCGAAATCGGGATCTTCTTCCCCGGTCGCTGATCGCTGCTGGGTGGATCTACCTGGAACAACGTTTTTCGGATCAGTGGATGTGACGGAAACTACGACGTTTCGTCACATTTGAGCCTCCCCGCCCTTGTTGCCTCGTCGGGCGCCTCGTAGGGTGAGTGGCGTTCGCACTGGGTGAACGCCGCGACTGCACCGGAGTCTTGATGGCTGGAAATCGATTTTCCACAGCGCTCGTTTCCCTCGGGGCCCGTGACATGGCGGTCGATCTGGGCACCGCCAACACACTCGTGTACGTTCGTGGCCAAGGCATCGTTCTCGATGAACCGTCGGTGGTTGCGATCAACGTCGAGACGAACCGGCCGCTCGCAGTCGGTGTCGAGGCGAAGCGCATGATCGGCCGTACGCCGAGCCACATCCAAGCGATCCGCCCGTTGAAGGATGGTGTCATCGCCGATTTCGACATCTGCGAAGAGATGCTGCGCTACTTCATCCAGAAGGTGAGCCCGGGGCGCTGGGTGGCCAAGCCGCGGATCGTCATCTGTGTTCCGTCTGGCATCACCGGAGTCGAGCAACGAGCGGTGCGCGACGCTGCTGAGTTCGCCGGAGCCCGTCAAGCCATCATCATCGAAGAGCCGATGGCGGCGGCGATCGGCGCCGGTCTTCCGGTGCACGACCCGACGGGCAACATGGTCGTCGACATCGGCGGCGGCACCACCGAAGTCGCGGTGATCTCCCTCGGCGGCATCGTCGCCAGCCAGTCGGTCCGCATTGGTGGCGAT
>CAZYLX010000524.1:0-3259 GCA_964648595.1 uncultured Acidimicrobiaceae bacterium | reverse complement strand
CCTCCCAGGAGTCGAGGAACGTCCCCCTACAGCGGGCGCCCATCGTGGCGGAGCGGCAAACAGATGTTCGCGTAGCTTCGCGAGAACCCAGAGGCCCTTGTCATCTGGGTCGAATCCGTCGAGGAAAAGGACGCTCCGATCGAGCCGGCTCCAGACAGACTCTTCACGACCTCGCACTACGACTGCCACCCGATCGTCCTCGCTCGACTCGACACGATCGAGATCGACGGTGCAGCAGAATTGATCACGGACTCGTGGCGCATCCGAGGACCAAAGAAGCTCGTCGTCGAACACTCACCGCCCGACTGAGCATCTGGGCCGGCCGAACCAATTCGAGCAGCGATGGTCCCTGGGGCTCAAGAAAAACGCCGGACCTGCCGTCGTCTCCATCACAGTGGATGAGGCAGTGATCCGGCTGGGCGCAACATGGTCGCCTGACCAGTCGGGGAGTCAGTGGCGAAACCGACTTCCTCCTGTAGTCAAAGCAAGAACAGCGCACGGAGCGCAGATCTGACTCGTCGGATCACTGACACGGAGAGAATTCGAATGACCACATCTCGTACAAGAGGCACCTCCTGGGGCTCACCCAGGAAGAACTCGGAAGCACCGCCCGAGCGAAGGCGAGTGGGCGGACATCGCGCCGCTGTAGCCGTCGCTGCCATGATCGCGATGGCTGCCTCTCTGGCTCCACCAACGCCCCAAGCCGACACGACTCCCGTAGGCGTCCTGGGGACCTCGATGGTCGAGATGCTCGACGGCGAGAACGCGACGGGTGTTGTCGAGCTCGATGAGCTGCGCGAACTCGTCCTCCGTGACTTCGAGGACGATGACGCTGAGGGTTCGGGAATCGACGTTGCGGTGATCGATACCGGTGTCGCCCCGGTGCCAGGACTCGACGGCGCCGACAAGGTGCTGCACGGCCCCGATCTGTCGATCGAGGGTTCTGCCCAAGAGGTCGCGTTCCTCGACACCTACGGGCACGGGACCCATATGGCCGGCATCATCGCCGGAGACCGCAATGGTGCTCGAGGCATCGCACCCGGTGCCAGGATCATCAGCCTCAAGGTCGCCGGCGCCGACGGAATCACCACCGTCCCCCAGGTGGTCGCGGCAATCGATTGGGTCGTCGAGCACCACAACACAGACGGGCTCAACATCCGAGTTCTCAACCTCTCGCTGGGTCAGGCCGGTGTCACCGACCATGTCGGCGATGCACTGTCGGCCGCCGTCGAGCGAGCCTGGAACGAAGGGATCTTTGTTGTCGTTGCTGCCGGGAACAGAGGCGAAGATCAGGACCACCTCGACTCACCGGCCATCGACCCTTACGTCATGGCCGTCGGTGCCGCCGACTCCCTGTCGGCCGTGGACAGAAAGCACCTGCTTGTCCCCGCCTGGTCAGCCGTCGGTGACGGCGACCGCAACCCCGATCTGACCGGCCCAGGCCGCTCGATCGCCTCCTACCGTGTACCCGGTTCGACAATTGACATCGCCGCCCCGAGTGCTCGCTACGGCGACGACTTGTTCCGGGGCTCAGGCACCTCCCAGGCTGCGGCCGTGGTCAGCGGGACTGCAGCGGTCGTGTTGAGCGAACACCCATCCATGACCAACGACGACCTCAAGCTGACTCTTACCGAGAGCGCAAAGGGCCTCAACGACAACCCCGAGATCGTGGCCGGCGATGGCCTCGTGGACAGCAAGCACGCGGTCGACAAGCCCAAGGACGCAGGTCCCCAGGGATTCAGCACCGCAGCCGGCGCCGGCACCGGCCTCGCCGCACCGACCGGCAACAGCTGGTCCGGCGGCAGCTGGTCTGGCAACAGCTGGTCTGGCAACTCCTGGTCCGGAATGGCCTGGTCCGGCGGTAGCTGGTCTGGCAACTCCTGGTCTGGCAACTCCTGGTCCGGCAACAGCTGGTCCGGCAACTCCTGGTCCGGCAACTCCTGGTCCGGTGGCAGCTGGTCCGGCAACTCCTGGTCCGGTAACAGCTGGTCCGGTAACAGCTGGTCCGGCACGGGCTGGGACTGACCCTCACCGCATCGGATCACTACGGCAATCTCCGAACAGGCCCCCGGCATCGTGCCGGGGGCCGCCGCGTTCGTTGGCATCGGCGCGGTCAGTGGCTCGACCGATCTCCCTGAACGTCGTGCCGGCTTTTCAACGATCAGCGTTCAGAACACGACGTCCATCCGCCATTGTCCGCACTCGAAGCGACCACGGCATCAACGAATCGAACGCCTCGGACACCGTCGTCGGCATTGGGGAAATGAAGCGCGAGCGGATCGGCCCGGCTGCCGGCTCGCCGAGCAGCGATCGCCTCAGCGGCGTCGGAATACAGATTGGCAAACGCCTCGTGGAATCCTTCCGGGTGCCCCTGCACGATCCGGCTCGAGCGGGCGGCCAGCGGGAGGGTCGCCGGGCCGTCGGGCGTCAGTAGCTGGGCCGGCCCATCGAGCGGCTTGAACATGAGAACGGTCGGATCCTCGAGCGACCACTCGAGGGTCCCATCGGCGCCGGACACGCGAATCCTCAGGCAGTTCTCGACTCCTGCCGCAGCCTGCGTGACCCAGAACGCGCCACGGGCTCCGGAGTCAAATCGCAGCATGGCGCCGGCGAAATCGTGGACCGTGCCGCCGGGCATGATCGTGCCGACCTCGGCCGCCACCTCCGAGATCTCCAGACCGGTGATGAAGCGAACGAGGTTGTGTGCGTGGGTACCGATGTCGCCCATCACCAACGACGGACCGCCCAACACTGCGTCGTAGCGCCACGGCAACGGATCCTCCGGAGCGAATGTCGTTGGCTGCGCCTTCCCGCCCTGCACGTACTCGACTTGGACGAGCCGGATCTCACCGAGTTGACCGTCAGCCACCATCGCTCTGGCCTGTCGTACCAATGGGAAACCCGTGTAGTTGTGGGTCAGGCAACACACCAGACCGGTCTGGCGGGCCCGTTCGGCCACCTCCAAGGCCTGATCAAGTGTGTTGGTGATCGGCTTGTCGATGATGAGGTCGAATCCCCGGTCGAGTGCTGCGAGGGCGAACCGATGGTGGGAGTCGTTGGGTGTCATGACCGCCACGACGTCCGCTCCATCGTTGCGGGCCGCCTCGGCGTCCAACAAGGCCAACCCACTCCCGTATGACCGGTCATCGCTGACGCCGAGTTCGATTCCGGCCAGCCTTGATCGCTCGGGATCAGACGAAAGAGCGGCCGCCACCAACTCGTTGCGAATAGAACAAAACCAACGAACGGTCCGCCAGCC
>CAZYLX010000523.1:0-3261 GCA_964648595.1 uncultured Acidimicrobiaceae bacterium | reverse complement strand
CGAAGAACTCGGGCCGGGAACAAAAAGCCCCGAGATGGGCCGACAAGGTGAGTGACGTCGAAGCCCCAAAGCACGGCCCGCTCCGCCTGGGCTCGACACTCGCGACGCGTTTCCTCGAGATCAGCGTGCTCTCACAAGTCCGCCGGCATGGCGGGGAAGCCGCCATTGCCGCCCAGCAGTGACGGAGCCTGTGTCACCGGCCGCCACCGATAGTTGTCGTGTTCAGCGTTGACGGTGAGGCTGACGCCGATGTCCTCGCCCCGGTAGTCGACAGCTGCGCCGCGAGCCCAGGGGCACGGCATCTGCAAGCCGGCGCTGGTGGCAACGCCCTCAGCCGTTCGCAGGTCCATCTGCCTCGATCTCGCCGGCCGGGGCACTACTCCAGCGGTTGGTCCGGGCCGTCACATGCCGACCACAAGCCCAATCCGTCGGCGCGGGCATCGTTGCGGGCCCGAGTGAATGGGCCCTCGAACGTGGTGTTCGGCTCGAAGAACATTGTGTCGGCGAAGCCCTGCTCGAGCAGCCATTGGTTGACGAAGAGGCCGTCGTCGGCCCGGTAGAGATAGAGCAAGAGGCGGCCGAAGCGATCCCGGGCTTCGGCGTCGCGTTCGATCCGTAACTCGGTGCCGGGAGGCAGCAGCCCGGTCAACGCGTCGGAAGCCTCCTTGCCGTAACACTGCACGGGAACGTTGCGGCTCACCGACTCGGGGGTGTCGATGCCGATCAGCCGGACGCGTTCCTCTTCGCCGGCGATGATCACGTCGACCGTGTCGCCGTCGATCACGAACTCGACCTCAGCCACGTCGGGGGAGGCGTCGGCCTCGTCGGAAACGCCAGGGCAGCCGCACAGCAGCATGGCTGCCCCTACGAACGCGAGGATTCCCAGACCGCTGGTTGTGAGCGCGTCAGATCCGTTCGATGAGCGTGCCGGTACCAAGGCCACCACCACAGCACATGGTGACCAGTGCTGTTTTCTTGTCGGCCCGGTGAAGCTCGTGAACCGCTTTGGTCATCAGGAAGGCGCCGGTGCCTCCAAGAGGGTGGCCCAACGCGATGGCGCCGCCATTCGGGTTGATGATGTCTCGCTCGGCTCCGAGCTCTTTCTCCCACGCCAGCACGACTGAGGCGAACGCCTCGTTGATCTCGACGAGATCGATGTCGTCCATCGTGAGTTCGTTGCGTTCGAGAAGATGCTTCGTGGCATCGATCGGGCCCGTGAGCATGAGTACGGGATCGACTCCGACGTTGCAGGTATCGACGACACGGGCCATCGGGGTCAAACCCAGCTCTTCGGCCTTGGCCGCGGTCATGAGGAGGACCGCAGCGGCACCGTCGGAGATCTGGGACGAGCTGCCAGCGGTGTGCACGCCGTCTTCGCGTGCGATCGCTTTCAGCTTCGCCAATCCTTCGAGGCTGCTTTCCCGCAGGCCCTCATCGGCGGCAACCGTGTGTGTCGTACCTGTTGGCACACCATCTTCGTCGACGTCTGGGGCCTCGACGGGCACGATCTGGGTGGCGAATCGATCCTCTGCCCAGGCCTGAGCAGCGAGCTGTTGTGAGCGGAGGCCGAACGCATCGGCATCAGCGCGGGCGATCTCCCACTTGTCGGCGATGCGCTCGGCACCCTCGAATTGGCTGGTCATCTCGTATTGCTCGAAATAGGGCTTCGGGATGGGCACGCCGAGGCCCAACTTCTTCGACGAGTTCACGCCGATTGGGATGCGACTCATCACCTCGACACCACACGCAACGGCAACGTCGATGACGCCGGCCTTGACCAGAGCGGTGGCCATGTTCGTTGCTTGCTGCGAGGAGCCGCATTGAGCGTCGACGGTTGTGTTCGCCGTAGCCATCGGCAGTCCGGCAGAGAGCCACGCCGTGCGGCCGATGTTGAAGGACTGCTCGCCGACTTGACTGACACAGCCAGTGACGACCTGACCGACCTCGTTCGGATCGACACCTGTTCGTTCGAAGAGGGCCGCCTGGACCTTGGCCAGCAGATCAGCGGGGTGCATGGTGGACAGGCCACCGTTGCGGCGCCCGACGGGGGAGCGGACAGCGTCGACGATGACGACGTCAGAGGGATCGAGCGTGGTTTCGGACATCTCGGAAGCCTAAGTCGGTCGGGATCAGGCGGCCAGTTCGTGATTGTCTTGAACCTCGAGGTGCGGAGCGAGGGCGGCCCGAGCCTTGGCCAAGCCTTCCCGACCGACCCGGCGGGTGCCGTCGTCGAGCTTCCAGAGGCGCTCGGTGGAGATGAGGGTGAGCTGTGCGGTCTTCATGGTTCCCATCATGACGATGGGGTGTGACAGTGGGGTTCTGAGCGGCCTCGGCAGGGACGCTCGGCGGTCTCTTGCTCGCGGAGGGTGCCCGATTCGACGCGGGTGCCCGACTACGTTTTGTCGGTGGAACGTCTCGTGTTGATCGCCTTCGGAGCCGCTGTGCTGCTCGCCGTTGTCGCCGTCGCTGCCGCTGACCGGCGCTGGGCGAGGCGGCGTCGCACCGAACTCGGTCGTGCTCTCGAGCGGTCCGAAACACGAACGGCCTTCAACGAACTCATGGCTGCTCAATCGCTGTTCACCGCAGAAGTCCTGCGCTACGAAGCGGCATTGGAAGCCCAGAATGTTCCGTCCGGGACCGTGCGGATCGATCTCTACGCCCCGGGCCAGGCCGCACCGCCGTATCCGCTCGAGCGAATGAAAGAAGAGCCTCGTCGGCGTCTCATGGCCGCAAAACAGCGGTGGGAACGCGTACGCCCCGGCCCCATTGCTGATGCCGGGCCGTCCAGATGGGTCGGATTCGGAGAGGTCCGCAGTTGGGGGCTGCTCGTCATCGGTGGGGAGCGTGCGTTTCTTCGTTTCGAACACGCAAGCGACCCCAGCATCTGGGCGACGGTCGAGGTCAGCAGGCGTCGGATCGGCCTCGGCCTCGGCATCGATGTACGACGGATTGGAGCTGTCGCCGATCACGCAGACCCCTCCGTCCTTCTGGCCATGGCGCGGGCCTCACTCGACCATTCCGAATTCGCGATCCGGCCGGGTTTCGACCCGATCAGGATGTATCGAAGCCTTCGAGAAGGCGGACCGTTCCAGACCCTCGCTGCCTTGCTGAGGGCCAGGAGCGTCACACCGGCGATGTGGGCGGGATCGAGCCGCGACGACGTCGCCGACGCCCGTCGCTTGCTCGATGCACTGACGTCCATCGAATCAGATGATCCAGCAACGATCGATCTCGCCGACCTCGGGCCCGACCCCGGAATCC
>CAZYLX010000522.1:0-3261 GCA_964648595.1 uncultured Acidimicrobiaceae bacterium | reverse complement strand
GTCACCGGCTGTATGGCCGAACGTTACGGCGACGAACTGGCCGAGGCCCTTCCCGAAGCGAGCCAGGTTGCGGGCTTTGGAGTTCCGGTGACGCTGGGCCGCACACGCGCTTCCGGAGCCGTCCCGAAGCTCGACTTGCTGGAACTGCCGCGACCGCCGGCGACCGCCCCCTGGGCGTATGTCAAGGTTGCAGAGGGGTGCGATCGCAACTGCGGCTTCTGCGCCATCCCGAGCTTCCGGGGCAAGCAACGCTCCCGCTCGATCGAGTCGATCTTGAACGAGGTCGAACAACTGCAAGCCAAGGAGATCGTCCTCGTCGCTCAGGACCTCGCAGCCTTTGGACGCGACCAGGGACAAGGCGAACGATCGATCATCCCGCTCGTTCGCCAGGTCGATGCCGTGGTCGACCGTGTGCGTCTGCTCTATCTCTACCCATCAGATCTCACCGACGAGCTGATCGACACGATCTGTGGCACGGGTGTTCCCTACTTCGATCTTTCGCTTCAACATGTGAGCCGACCGCTCATGCGACGCATGCGGCGGTGGGGGAGCGGCGACCTGTTCCTCGAGCGCGTTGAGGCCATTCGCAAGCGAGAGCCAGATGCGGCCTTTCGTAGCAACTTCATCGTTGGCTACCCGGGTGAGACCGAGGCCGATCACGATGAGCTCCTGGCGTTCGTCGAGGCAGCGCGGGTCGATTGGTGCGGCTTCTTCGCCTACTCGAAGGAAGACGGCACCTACGCCGCCGATCTCGATGGGGAAGTGCCGGAATCGCTGATGAACGAACGGCTCGCCGAACTGCGAGAACTTCAGGATCAAATTACCGCCGAGTCGCGTGATGCGCTGATCGACACCACCGTCGATGTGTTGGTCGATGCGCCCGGCGTCGGCCGCACGCATCGCGAGGCGCCGGAGATCGATGGTGTCGTTCAAGTACCCAGCCGGCTCGAGGTCGGTGACATCCACCGCCTCCGAGTCATCGATGCTGCAGGACCTGATTTGATCGCCGCGCCGGGATGACAACCGATGCGCCTCACACCGATCTGATCGGGAGTTCTCGATACGCGATCGCGGCCAACAGCCTCACGGTGGGCCGGCTGGTGCTGGCGCCTGTGCTGGCGCTGATGATTCTCGACGAGTCGCAGCGTTGGCTGACCTTCGCTCTTGCGCTCGTGCTCGGCGCCTCTGACTTCTTCGATGGCAAGCTCGCCCGATACGCCCGGCCGACCAAGCTCGGGGCCTTCGTCGATCCATTGGCCGACAAAGCCGTGGTCCTGCTGGCCGGTTTCGCGCTCGTCGAGATCGGCCGGTTCCCGATTCTTCCTTGGCTGCTGATCGCCGTTCGAGAGGTCGGAATTCAGCTGTACCGTTCGTACTGGGCCAGGCGAGGTTTTGCGATTCCCGCCCGTCCGTCTGCCAAGTACAAGGTCTTCGTCCAGGGTCTTGCAATTGCGTTCGCCCTGTTCCCCCCGTTCGACGATTCGCCGTGGATGGCGGACAGCTTCCTGTGGCTCGCTGTTGTGTTCACCGTTGTCAGCGGAGCTCAATACGTGATCGACGGTCGTCGAGCGCTTCGAACGACGGGAACACATTGATGCCCCGACAAACGACACCGAACCGGAGCGACCGCCCATGAATGTTGAAGTCGTTGCCATCGGCACCGAATTGCTGCTTGGGCAGATCGTCGACACGAATTCCTCATGGATCGGCGAGCAGCTGGCTGCAGCCGGATTGTCGTCCCACTACCAGACCAAGGTGGGGGACAACCCCGAGCGGATCCGTGCGGTGCTGGAGCAGGCGGTCCAACGAAGCGCCGCTGTGATCTGTTGTGGTGGCCTCGGCCCGACGCAGGACGACATCACTCGCGAGATCATCGCCGAGGTGATGGCCGTCGAGCTCGTCCTCGACCCCGGAATCGAAGCCAGGATCCGCGAGATGTTCGAGAGCCGAGGCCGGGTGATGCCCGAGAACAACGTTCGTCAGGCCATGATCCCCGTGGGAGCGACCGCCATTGCGGAGCAGCCGGGCACGGCTCCTGGCTTGCTCTGCCCGATTACCCAGGGGCCGAGCAGCGGCAAGGTGATCTACGCCGTTCCCGGTGTGCCGTACGAGATGAAGCAGATGGTCGAGGGCACGATCATTCCCGACCTGCGTCGTCGTTCGGGTAATCCCGGCGTGATTCGCAGCCGGGTGCTGCGCACGTGGGGAACCAGTGAATCTGCGTTGGCCGAGATTCTTGCCGATCGCATCTCCGAGCTCGACGGTGTCGGCAACCCCACATTGGCCTTCCTGGCCAGCGGAGTGGAGGGCCTGAAGGTTCGGATCACCGCCAATGCTCCCGACGATGCTGCTGTCGAGGCGTTGCTCGATGCCGAACAGTCGGTCTTGGAGCCGCTCATCGGTCATCTCGTGTTCGGGATCGACGGCGACAACATGGAAACGGTCGTTGTGAAAGCGCTCATCGATGCCGGCCTCACACTCGCCGTCGCCGAATCGGTCACCGGCGGCTATGTCGCAGGACGACTCTGCGCGGTTCCCGGCGCCAGCGCTGCCTTCCGCGGCGGGATCGTTGCGTACGCGTCGGAAGTGAAATTCGACTTGCTCGGCGTTCCGGAAGGTCCCGTTGTCAGCGAAGACGTGGCGGTGGCCATGGCCGAAGGAGTGCGAACTCGGCTCGGTGCCGACATCGGTATCGCCACCACGGGAGTTGCTGGTCCCGACGAGAGCGAAGGTCTGCCCGTTGGCACCGTGTGTCTGGCTGTTGCCGCCGCCGACGGCGCGATTGCCAGCACGGTTCGGCTGCCCGGTGATCGGGAACGAATCCGTCAGTTCTCGACGATCACCCTGCTCGATCTCTTGCGACGAGTCTTGACCCAGGCCTGATCACTCAATGGCAAAGCCGGCGCCTCGTACGTTCTGTTTGCCCCCTCCAGACACTCAGACCGCACGATGCGCCGCCGCCGAGGCAGAGCATGACAGGTCAGTGTTGAGAAGTTGTTGAGCCGTCAGCGGCGGGTGTTGAGCCGGTGTTGGATGCGTGCTTCGGCCCAAGGGATCGCCCACTGCATGCCGAGTCCTGCAGCGACCTCCGTCGCGGCTGCGATCGAGGCAGTAGCGCTCGTCGCGTCACCGGCCGCCGCGTCATTCTCACCCGTCGCCAGCGTCGCCCACACGAGTGCGGGACGAGCTCGGATGGCCTCGAGGTGATCGGTAGCCCTCCGGAGCATCGCTGCAGCTCCCTCGACATCACCAGTGGCAGTC
>CAZYLX010000521.1:0-3264 GCA_964648595.1 uncultured Acidimicrobiaceae bacterium | reverse complement strand
GAGAAGTCGAAGACGCGGCGCCACTTGATCGAGTTCTGGATGCTCGAGCCCGAGGTGGCATGGCTCGATCTCGACGCCGTCGGGAAGCGTGTTGTTCTCGAGCCACTCGACCGTCGCTGGAAGTTCGTCTTGGCAATGCGGGCACCAGTGAGCGAAGAAGCCGTACAAACGGGCCGTTCCGTCATTCGTGATCTGAACGCGGTCGCCCTCGAACGTCTGAGCCGAGATCGTCGGAGCGGGAAGTCCAACTGCGGGGTCAGGTTCGGCGAACGCAGGAAGCGGTGTTCCCAACGTCTCTGCGAATGCTGTTTCACCATCAGCGTTGCTGTCGTTGCTGCTGCGGCTTCCGGCAGCGACGATCACCAAGCCGATGCCGACGGCGAGGATCAGCGGGATCACCCACATCATTGGCGATCGCGTCGCGGGCTGGGCTGCTGATCGAGCCTTCGTGCTCGTCGATCCTGGACGTTTCGCTTTGTTGCTCATCAGAGCGCTCCTTCGAGTTGTGGCAGGTTCGAGACCCACGCATTGTACGGACAACCGGAGATCCTGCAACGAGCGCACAAAGGGTTGGATATGGTCCAATGCGCGAATAGCTCAATGATGGGCCATAGCGCTCTGCTGATGTGGGCTCAATGATGTGGGCTCAATGATGTGAAGGAAGAAGGCACATGCCCTTGCAGCCACTTGACCGTGACAGCCCCATGCCTTTGTGGGCACAGCTCGAAGCCGATCTCCGACGTCGATTGGAGGCGCGCGAGTTCGCCGATGCGTTCCCGACCGACCTGGAGCTCACCGATGGTTATGCCGTCAGTCGCCACACGGTTCGGGAGGCGGTTCGGCACCTGAACAAGACGGGCGTCCTCAAACGAGAGCGGGGGAGAGGAACCGTCGTCAACCGGGCAGAGTTCGAACAATCGCTCGGCACGCTGTACAGCCTCTTCCAATCCGTCGAATCGACAGGTGTCGAGCAGACCAGCGAAGTGCTCCGCTGTGAAGTCGTCGTCGACTCGGTTGCAGCGGCACACCTCGAACTCCTCGAAGATGCCGAGTTGGTGCTGGTCGAGCGGCTCAGGCTCGCGGGCGGCGCTCCCCTCGCGGTCGATCGGGCATGGTTGCCGCTTGCCATCGCATCGCCGCTGCTCGACGTTGATTGGACCCACACAGCGCTCTACACAGAACTGGCAAATGCCGGTGCGTCGGTCCCGAATCAGGGTTGGGAACGGCTCACGCCGATCGTGCCGACGCCAGCGGATCGTTCGAGGCTTGGGCTCCGGAAGTCCGATGCCGCGTTCTTTCTCGAACGTCTCGGCGCACGAGACGACGTTCCGATCGAGTGGCGAACGACGATCATTCGGGGAGACCGCTACCGGTTCGTGACCGACTGGTCCGCCGGGGGACGAACCGACCTTCGACCGTCGGCTGCGTAGTCAGTGCCCATCAGCGAGTCCCTGACCTTCGAGTTCTGACCTGACCGTTCCTTCGTGTTGACCGTCATTCCGAATGACCGTACGTTTGGTTTCATGATCTTCGAACAGCACTATCTCGAGTGTCTGTCGCAAGCGTCGTACTTCATCGGCGACGAGACAACGGGCCGTGCCGTGGTCGTCGACCCTCGCCGCGATGTCGCGCCCTACCTCCAGACGGCCACCGACAACGGCATGCAGATCGAGATGATCGTCGAGACACACTTCCACGCCGACTTCCTCTCCGGCCACCTCGAGTTGGCCGCTGCAACGGGCGCCGCGATTGCCTACGGGTCGAGTGGAGAGACCGAGTTCGAGTCACGCAAGCTTGCCGATGGCGAGCGAATCGAACTCGGAGATGTCGTGCTCGAAATCCGTCACACGCCCGGTCACACGCCGGAGTCGATCAGCGTGGTGGTCTACGAGCACACCGATGATGCTGATCCTTACGGAGTGTTGACCGGGGACACGCTCTTCGTCGGCGACGTCGGGCGCCCAGACCTGCTGTCTTCGAAGGGGGTGACCAGCGAAGAGCTCGCCGGCGCCCTTTTCGACTCGTTGCACGGACAACTCCTCACGCTGCCCGACGTGACTCGCGTGTATCCCGGACACGGTGCAGGATCATCCTGCGGCAAGAACCTGTCGAGCGAGACGTGGTCGACCATCGGCGAGCAGCGCTCCAACAACTACGCCCTGGCCCCGATGACCAAGGACTCGTTCATCGAAGTCGTCACCGATGGTCAGACAGCTCCACCGGCCTACTTCTCCTACGACGCGGCGCTGAACCGCGAGCTCCGCCCGGTCTTCGACGAATCCGAGCCGTCGTCGTTGTCCGTCGCGGAAGCGATCGTTCATCGCGACGCAGGAGCAGTTGTTCTCGACACACGTGACCCCAACGACTTCGCGTCCGGCTACCTCGCCGGCTCGATCAACATCGGCCTCGCCGGGCGTTACGCCGAGTTTGCGGGTGGTGTGATCGAGCCAGAAACGCCCATCGTCCTGGTGTGTGATGAAGGCACTGCGCTCGAGGGCAAGACCCGCCTTGCTCGTATCGGATTCGACAACGTCGTCGGCGCCTTGGCCCAGCCTCTCGCGGCCTTCGCCTCGAATCCGGATGAGGTCAGCCGGGGAAGGCGGGTCGACGTTGCTGGTCTGAGCGAAGCTCTGAGCGACATCGAGCATCTGCAGCTCGTTGATGTACGCCAGCCCGGCGAGACCGATGGCGGGGCGATCGAAGGTGCCATCCTGGTGCCGCTCACTCGCCTCAACGAACAACTCGGCACCCTCGATCCCGACCGGCCGACCATCATCTACTGCGCCGGAGGGTTCCGATCATCGATAGCGGCCAGCCGACTGGTTTCGGCCGGGTTCAGTGATGTGGCCGACCTGCTCGGCGGCTACGGGGCGTGGGAAGCAGCTCATGCGAGCTCCGCTTCGTGATCGAGCGATTGGCCTGCCACTATCGAAACGTGCCGTTGCCGACGGCGAACTCTGAGGAGGCGCTGTGACGCGCATGGGATTCCTGCTCGACAGCGACAATTGCATTGGCTGTCACGCCTGCACCGTCGCGTGCAAGAGCGAGCACGACGTGCCCTTGGGAGTCAACCGCACGTGGGTGAAGTACATCGAGACCGGAACGTTCCCCGACGTCGCCCGCAAGTTCAACGTCATGCGCTGCAACCAGTGCGACGACGCCCCATGCATGACCATCTGCCCGACCTCGGCCCTCTTCCGAGCCGACAATGGTGTTGTCGACTTCCAGGACGACGACTGCATTGGCTGCAAGTCATGCATGAAC
>CAZYLX010000520.1:0-3272 GCA_964648595.1 uncultured Acidimicrobiaceae bacterium | reverse complement strand
CGGCGGCATGACGAAGGCGATCGCGTCTGGAATGCCCAAGCTCCGCATCGAAGAAGCGGCCGCCAAGAAGCAGGCCCGTGTGGACAGAGGCCAAGAGATCGTTGTCGGTGTCAACAAGTACGTCGTCGACGATCCGGAGATGGTCGACGTGTTGTCGATCGACAACACGGCGGTCAGGGAGTCCCAGATCGCTCGGCTCGAGCATGTCCGTTCCAGTCGTGATCAGGCGGCCTGTGATGCCGCCCTCTCCTCGCTCACCGCCGCTGCCGAGGGCGACGGCAACTTGCTCGCGATCTGCATCGAAGCTGCTCGGGCTCGAGCGACGGTCGGCGAGATGTCTGATGCCATGGAGACCGTTTTCGGTCGACATCAGGCCCAGACGCGAACCATCTCCGGCGTGTACGGCGCGGCGTATGAGGGCGACGAGCAGTTCACGAAGGTTCTGACCAGAGTCAACGCGTTCGCCGAAGCCGCTGGACGGCGGCCCCGCATGTTGGTCGCCAAGATGGGCCAGGACGGTCACGATCGAGGGGCGAAGGTCATTGCAACGGCGTTCGCAGATCTGGGGTTCGATGTCGATGTCGGCCCGCTGTTCCAAACCCCAGAAGAGGTCGCCCGCGACGCAGTCGACAACGACGTACACATCGTCGGTGTCTCGTCGCAGGCAGCAGGCCACCTCACACTGGTGCCTGCTCTGATCGCCGAGCTACGCAAGGCGGGTGCTGAGGATGTCATCGTGGTGTGCGGCGGCGTCATTCCGCCCCAGGACTACGACGCGTTGCGCGAGGCCGGTGTCGGAGCCATCTTCGGCCCCGGAACCAACATCTGCGATGCCGCGCTCGACGTGATCGAGCTCGTGAGCTCAGCTGTCTGACGGCCCCTTGTGTGGTGCTCCACCGCAGAAACGCCGGCCCTGGTGACACAGAACGCCGGAGAATTTGATTGAAGTCTTGGGCACATTCGCCCGATACCCGATTCATGCGCATGCGTCATCGCCGTCTTCTTGCTGGTTTGCTCTGCTTCGGTATGGGCGCATCACTGCTCACTGCCACTCCTGTGGGCGCCGGCAGCGCTGGACTGACACCTGACCAGACGCTGACGGTTCCGTTCAACAACTTCTACTCTTCATACGCCAACGAGAGCATGAGCTCGCCGGCCTATGGCGACGTCACCGGCAACGGCCAGAACGAGATCATCGTCGGCGGCATGGACGGCCGACTCTCGATCCTGACACCCAGTGGTGGTGTCGTTGGTCGCCACTTCATTGGCCCTGGCGCCATCCACTCATCACCAACCCTCGCCGACCTCGATGGCAACGGAGTACTGGACATCGTGGTCGGCACCACACATGGCGATGTCGTGGCCATCAGAGCCAACGGCACGGAGATCTTCCGGCAACGAACGTGTGGCACCCCCGGCAAGCCCTGCGACATCTATTCGTCGATTGCTGTCGGCGACATCGACAACGACGGGCGACCCGAGGTCGTCGTTGGCGGCGGTCACCATCTCCACGCCTTCGAGACGAACGGAAGTTACGTCCCGGGATTCCCCGTCGAGACCTTCGGCACAACCTGGTCCACCCCGGCACTGGCCGACGTGGACAACGACGGATTCGCCGAGATCATCATCGCCGTCGACATCAACTACGGAGGCTTTCTCCCCGTCGGCTGCACGACATGGGGTGCCTCGGTGAGGGCCTACGAACACACCGGCGCCGCCAAGTGGCATCACTGTGTGCCTGGCGAGATCATCACCTCCAGCCCCGCGATTGCTGACATCGACGCCGACGGCAAGCTCGAGATCGCCATCGGCTCTGGCATGTACTTCAACGCCATCGGCCGGCCGAAGGGACCGAGCCAACTGGTCCGGGTGCTCGATGCCACCAACGGTCAGCTCGAGCCGGGATGGCCTGTCGACACTGGCGGGCTCACGATTGTCACACCCGCGGTCGGCAACCTCGATGGTGATCCACAACTCGAGATCGTGACCACCACCGATGACGGGTATGTGAAGGCGTACGAGCACGACGGAACCCCAAAATGGAGCCAGTGCGTCATGTTCGACGGAAACCCGGCATTCGCCTGCCCGTACGCACCGTTCAACGCTCTCGGGTCATCGCCATCGATCGCTGATGTCGACAACGACGGCATGCAAGAAGTGATCGCCTACGTCCACACCGACGTGATCATCATGAATGGAACAAACGGGGCCACCGAGGACAAGCTGTTCACCAACGGCCGATATGTCCCTCGCTCGCAGCCAACGATCGTCAGTCACAACGGTGAGGCGACGATCATCGTCCAGCAGGTCGACGAGATCACCGGGTCCGGTCCATCGAGCGGCGACAACATGCTCGTCTCGATGATCGGCACCGGATCGCCGTTGGGAACAGCAGACTGGCCGATGTTCGGCAACAACCCCAGCCGAACAGGATCGACGGCGACCGAGTGGGAAGGCGCGACGTGGATGGAGCCATGGCTGAAGGCGCTATACGACGATCTGCTCCAACGGACCGCCGACCAAGGCGGCATCGACTACTGGACCGGACGCCTCGGCAGTGACATGACCTCACACGATGTAGCCACGGCATTCGCGACGAGCGACGAGTGGCTCGGCGTGGTCGTCGACGATCTCTACGACGACATTCTCGGACGGGCACCCGATGCCGGGGGCCGGGCCTTCTGGATCGGCCAGCTCCAGAACGGGCTTCCCGCACCGCAAGTGGTCGCCAGCTTCTTCGCCTCCGACGAGTATTTCGAGTCGGTCGGAGGGACCAACCCCTTCTTCATCGATTCGCTCTACCAATCGGTGCTACGACGGGGAGCTGACGCCGGGGGCCGGGCCTTCTGGGTGGAAAATCTCGACAACGGTGCACCGCGTGGCGCACTCTCGACCCAAGTGTTTCGCTCCTATGAATCTGGTGGCCTCCGAGTCGACGGTCTCTACGGCGACCTGCTGAACCGGTCGCCTGATGCCGGTGGTCGAGACTTCTGGGCCGTCTATCTCACCACTGGGGACGAGGTTGCCCTGGCCGCTCAGATCGTCAGCAGCCCGGAATACGTCGCAACGGCCGATCAGCGATTCGGCGACTGACTCACTTCGCCGGTATGGAGCGATTGACGACCATCGGGACCCTGAGCCAGTCGATCGATATACGATCGGTTGGTGCGTGTCCCGCTTGCAGTAGTCGAAATACATACGATGTCGTCGCTGATGAGCGGAAGGCAGGCGGTTTTTTTAGGGCTTTGGGTGCGCGGTTAGGGTCACAAGCA